>CAMDWF010000212.1 GCA_945878795.1 Synechococcus sp. UW140 | reverse complement strand
TTGAGCACGCTGGTGGGCTGCAGGATGAAGCCCGCCTCACCGGCCTTGAGCTTGTAGCAGATCTGCCGTTGGCCGCCTGTGGCCTTGGCGTTGCTGTCGCCCGACTTGTAGATCGGGAAGCGGCGCGCCAGGCAGCTTTCCACTACCTGGAACTGGTCGTGGCCCTGGTAGCCCTGGGCGTTGGCACCCGTGAGTTCCGGCAGGGTGATCGGCGAGAGTTCGCTGCCCTTGATCACGGCGTGGCCCACCACTTCGCCATAGCTGCCGCTGCCGGCACCCTGCACGTAGATGTAGATCTCGGGCATGCCGTTGCCATTGAGGTCGGCCACCTCGGCCCCCACCACCTGGCCATTGACCGTTTGGCGGATCGGCTTGATCGCTGGCTTGGCGCCGGTGGTGGTGATCGTCAGTTGTTGCTGGGAGCCCTCACCGCTGCTCTGCACCTGGAAGCTGGTGCCTTGAAGCTGCAGGGTTTTGTTGAAGGCTGCGCCGGCCCAGGCGCTACCGGGCAGGGCGGTGGCCAGCAGCAGGGCGGCGGCGGTTAGCTGGGGGAAGAAGCGCATCAAAGGGAGAGCGGTTGGGGGGATGGAACCTTTCACAGCATGGGGCCCAGCACCGCGCCCGAGGAAGGCTGGAATGGCCTGGGGCAGGTAGGGATTCCTAGCCGCTATCGGGCGGATCACGGCCTTAGCGCTTCACCCTTGGCTCTGCCCAAGACCCGCAAGCAAGTGTGCCATTGGGGCCGGTCAACAGGACAGCGTCTCGGTGGTTGACGAAATCCAGTTTGCGGTAGCTCTGGAATTCGCTGAGAGTCTCGGGGCCGTGCAGAAATAGATCGGCGAATGCAAAGGGATTGCCAGCAGCACTGGTATCAAGCAGAAGCTGACGGGAGGCAAATACTGATAGGCAGTCCCATGGGCTGGACGGCCCATGCCGCCCAGCAGGGCCAAAACCATCAGGCTGCTGGATGCAATTCTGGAGAGAAGATTGGGCAGTTGCTGAAATGTTAGTGGCTTTTCTGAGCAGACTGGCATGGCTATCATTTGCTTATTTTGCCTCAGCTTGAAATATCAATAGCCGCAATCGCCACTCGCTGGACGTAGCTCCAGTTGGCATCTTCAGCCAATTTTGATTCTGATATCATTCATTAGCAATCCCCATCATCCACGTGACCCGCATCAAAGACTGACAACTTTGCTGGTGGTGGGGGCAGCCACCATCTGAGTAGGGGGGCGATCCTTTTTTGCCCCCTAAAGGGGGGAACCGTGTCGCCACAAGCAAATCAACAATCACACCTAAAACGCCCTAAAAAAATTCATCAAAATTGTCAAAATCCACCGCCTTGAAATTACCGGCTTCCACCTGCTCCATCAGTCGCACCAGCTGCACCCACAAGGCCCCGGCGGTGGCCAGGGAAAGTAAAAAGGCCACCAGCAGGGCGGCGCCGGCCGCAAAACCAAACACCTGCAGGCTGGCGCCGATGAACAGCGTCACCCCAACCAGCAAACCGACATAGGGCAACACGGTTTCACGGCGGGCCAGGGGCAACAGGGGCAGCCGATCCTGTTTCCAGGCCTCAAGGCGATCCTGCACCAGCCGCGCAAAGGTCAAGCCGCACACCACCGCAATCGCCAGCCCCGCACCCGCCAGCGCATACGGAGGCGAATCGAAACGGGCGTACTCCAGCAGGATCTCGGCGTCATTGAGCTCGCCGAAAAAGTCACTGGCCTGCTCGATCACCACCTGGGGCATCTCCCTGGGGATGCCGTTGGCAGCGCCTTCGGCAGGGGCCGCAACCGTGCCCAAGGGGAATGGGCCAAACAAGGACAGGGCGGCTGGCAACTGGATCACGCGCCATGGGCGAACATGGAGCCGACCCTAGAGGCACGATCTACGGCCTGGCTCCAGCCTGCCTCCCTTCTCGGACTCGAACTGGGCCCTAATCCCGGGCCCGATTGCTCCTTGCCAATGCTGGCGCCTAACTCGCCTGGCTGGCCAGGGGGTTGAGGCGGGCCAGCAAGTCCCCCGCCAGGCGCGCCGGCGAAAAAGTGCGCCCCATCAGGCCCATCAGGGCCTGCAGATCTTCGGTTTGCAAACGGTCGTCCCGCACCAGGGTGAGCAGCAGGCGCTGCCTCAGGCCACTGCCCTCCTTGCCTAACAGCAGCCGCAGGCCATCGCGGGCCACCGGCAGCAGGTCCACCTGGACCCCATCCCCCTCAACCACCGCCAGGAGGTTCTCAAGGCGCTCGATGCGCAGTCGGCCGTTGCTATCAAAGAGCACCTCCAGCAACTTTTCGCGCATCTCAGCGGTGTCTCCAGCCAGCAGGCGGCGGGCCACATAGGGGTAAGCGACCCGAATGATGCGGAAGGAAGGATCGAGCCGCAGCGCCAGCCCCTCCTGACTGACCACCGCCCGAATGATCAGGGCAAAGCGGGCCGGCACCCGGAAGGGATAGTCGTACATCAACTCCGAAAAGCGATCGGTGATCGCCTTGAAGTTGAAGGAGCCAACGTTTTCCCCCAGCGCACCGCCCAGCACCTCCCGCAGGGCGGGCACAATTGGTTTGAGATCGGCCGTGGGATTAAGAAAACCAAGACGACGGAAATCCAGGGCAAGGGCCTCAAAATCCCGGTTGATCAGATGGACCACCGCCCCGGTCAGGGTGAGCCTGTCCCGATCACTGATCGAATCCATCATGCCAAAGTCGACATAGGCCATGTGGCCTAAATCGCCCGTGCGGCCCGATAGGGCAAACAGATTGCCTGGATGGGGATCAGCATGGAAATAGCCGAATTCCAGCAGCTGCCTCAGCCCCGCCACCACCCCGGTGCGGATCAAGGCCGCCGGATCCAGGTGGTGAGCCTCCAGCTCGCGGCGACTCTGCAGTTTTACCCCATGGATCCACTGGGTGGTGAGCACCCGCCGGCGACTCAAGGAACGCTCCACCCGCGGCACGGTCACCTCAGGATGGTGGGCAAAGAGTTGGGCAAAATATTCGGCATTATCGGCTTCTTTGTAGTAATCAATTTCGGCGAACAAACTGCGCCCAAATTCATCAATTATGTCCCCCAGGCCAAAGCCCAGATTGAGGGGCAGAAAGGGAGCCCCGATCACCCCCAGGGCCCGGATGATGGCCAAATCCCTTCTCAATATGAACGGCAGATTAGGCCGTTGCACCTTCACCGCCACATAACGGCCATCGGCCAACCGCGCCTTGTATACCTGGCCCAGGCTGGCCGCCGCCATCGGGTAATCGGGAAATTCCTCAAACAAACTTGCGGCCGGGGCCCCCAGTTCCGCCTCGATCACCTTGAGGGCAATGGCGTGATCAAAGGGGGGCAGGTCGTCCTGCAGTCGCGTCAGTTCTTCAAGCCAGTCCCGCCGCACCAGATCGGGACGGGTGGAAAGGGCCTGGCCCACCTTGATGAAACAGGGCCCCAGGCCGCTCAAGGTGGTGAGGATGCGCCGGGCCAGCCGCTGTTGCAGCCTGGGATCCCGGCTGCGGGACTGGCTCACCAACACCAGGGCCAGGGTTCCGAGCTGCCAGAGCACCACCACCAGCCGGCTGATCAGAATCCAGGGGCGCAGCAACAGCCAGCGCAGGTCCGCCTGGGGGTCGTAGCTGGGGGCGTCGTCGTTGCTCGGCCGCCCTGCCGGCAAGGTTGCGGGGTCTAGCCCAGCGCCGGGGCCCACGGCCAGACGGCTGCGCAGCGGTACGCCTGGGGCGGAGCTGGGCGCCGAGGGTGCAGATGGCTCGGCAGGTGCAGATGACTCGGCAGGTGCAGAAGGCGCAGACGCGGCAGCGAAGGTCAAAGGCCAGGGGCCAGGGGTGACCAAACTCTAGAAAGACGCTCGGGGCACCATGGCTGGGGCAAGGGAAGGGGCGATCGCCGGGCCGCTGTTGGCGGTCCTGAGGCAGAACACCCCCCTGCCGTTACACCTGCCCAGCCACGGCCGAGGCGCCGCCCTGGCCCCGGAGCTGCGGCGACTGCTGCGTCAACGGCCCGGTTCGTGGGACCTGCCCGAACTGCCGGCCTTCGGCGGTCCCCTCGAAAACCAAGGAGCCGTGGCCGAAGCCCAGCGGCGGGCCGCCACGGCCCTGGGGGCCGATGCCTGCTGGTTCGGGGTCAACGGCGCTTCGGGGCTGCTGCAGGCGGCCCTGCTTGGCCTCTGTGCGCCGGGCTCGAGGGTGTTGTTGCCCCGCAATCTGCACCGCTCCCTGCTCCATGCCTGCGTGCTGGGGGACCTGGAGCCGCTGCTTTACGGGCTGCCCCTGGATGACCTCAGCGGCCATTGGCTACCACCCCCGCCCGAGCACCTGGCCCGGGTGCTGCAGGCCGCCCTCAGCCAGGGGCCCGTCGCTGCCCTGGTGTTGGTCGATCCCACCTACCAGGGGCGGGGGGCTGATCTGGCGGCCCTGGTGGCCCTCGCCCATGGCAGCGCTGGCGGTCCCGGCGGGCTGCCGGTGCTGGTGGACCAGGCCCATGGCGATGGCTCCGCCCTGGCCGCCGGGGCCGATCTGGTGG
>CAMDWF010000211.1 GCA_945878795.1 Synechococcus sp. UW140 | reverse complement strand
GGGTGTAGGAAGGGCACGTCCTTCAGGCACGGCTCCACCGTCGCCTGTGAGCTTCACTCCCTTTCATGGCTTCCTACAAGGTCACCCTCATCAACGAGAGCGAAGGCCTCAACAAGACCATTGAGGTTCCTGACGACCAGTACATCCTTGATGCTGCTGAAGAACAGGGCATTGACCTCCCCTACTCCTGTCGCGCTGGCGCCTGCTCCACCTGCGCTGGCAAGCTCACCGCCGGCACCGTGGACCAATCCGATCAAAGCTTCCTGGATGACGACCAAATCGAAGGCGGCTTTGTGCTGACCTGCGTGGCTTACCCCACCTCGGACTGCACCATCAAGACCCATGCCGAAGAAGAGTTGTACTGAGCTCGACCTCGCGATTCAGCGTTCGTCCAGTTCATCTCCCGTCGCCACCCTGCCGGGTGGCTTTTTTATGACTGTTCAGGTGCACGGCCTGCTGGAATTCAGCAGTGAACATGCCAGTCCAGGAGGCCAGTTCAGCTTTCGGGTGCTTGGGCCTTGCTGCCGCCTCTTTGATCGCGAGGAGTTGCCTTGGCCCTGCTGCCGCTTGGCTTGGCGCAGTAAGGAACCCAGTTGGCGACGCATCGGCCGTCGCTTTGTGCCTGACCTGGCGGCAAGGCGCTGCCCCTCCTACTCGGTGGAATTGCTGCAACCAGGCTCCCGCCCCACAGCCACGGTTATCACCCTGTTCCCCCAGCGACTGGCGGCACCCTTACAGGAATGGTGGTATAGCAAATTGCCTGGATCGATGGAGGCAGACAAGAATCAACCCCCAGGCCCTGATGGGTCTGGGGGTTGGGAGTGATACCACCAGGTTGGAGACGCGGCAGCCAGCAAAGGTCAGCTGGATGGATCAGAAGTAAATCTTGCCACCGCCCCATTGAATGCCTTGCACCTTGGGGGCAACAAGGATGTAGCCGGCAATCAGCCGCAGATCTTCGTCATCGAGATCGCGCATTTTTACATAAACATCGCTACTGCGTAGGCTGGGATGAACATCGGAGATGCTGTATTCACCATCGTATGAAGTGGGGTTCTTCATGAAGTCCACCAGGGCATCCACCGTGTCCCGGGGAGGGGTGGCCAGGGCCAGGGTTTCGGGATCCAGACCCACATTCTGGTTGGTCTTGGTGATACCGCCAGCGTGACAGGTGCCGCAGGTGTCGTTGAACAGCTTGCGACCGCTCTTCATTTCCTTCTCGCTGAACGTCACTGTTGTGCCATCGGCCGTGCCGGGAACCGTCAAGGTGGCGGAGTCCCACCGGGCTGCGGTGGCAGGGCCGGCAAAGCAGACCAGCAGCGCCAAGGGCAGAACCAGGAAGGTTTTGGCGAAGGCGCGAAGGGCTGAGTGGAGGAAGGGGGCCATGGGAGAAGCCGGGGAACTGGCGGTTAGACCGCGACTGAGACCTTGTATCACGGCCCGTGGGTGCACCGGTCGCGATCCATGCGAACTGTTGCAGGCTCAGTCCGCGTGGGGGTCACTGTCAATATCGGCTTCACCCCCTGGGGTCAAATCAAGCCTCAGGAAGTCCCGGGCCACCCGCGTCTCGGCAAAGATTGCCCGCGCCTCGGCTTCCAGGTCCTCCGGGGTGACCGGATTGCCCTGCACGTAGCGGGGGCTGAGATGGGTCAGCACCAGTTGCTTCACACCGGCGGCCAGGGCGGTTTGGGCTGCCATGGTGCTGGTGGAGTGCTGTTTCATGATGGCCATCTCCGCTTCACCATGGGCAAAGGTCGATTCGTGGATCAAAAGGTCGGCCCCGCGGGACAACTCGATCGCCGCTTCGCAGAAAACGGTGTCCGTGCAATACACCAGACTGCATCCTGGGCGCGGCGGGCCACACATTCTTTCCCCGTGGATCACCCGACCGTCCTCGAGGGTCACCGTACGGCCTGCTTTGAGTTCGGCGTAGATCGGACCGGGAGGAATGCCCAATTGCCTGGCCAGGTTGACATCAAAGCGTCCCGGCAGCGGTTTTTGATCAATCCGGTAGGCGTAGGCGGGGATCCGATGGTTGAGGAGCGTGCAGCGCACGCTCAAGTCCCCATCCTCCAGCAGGATCTCACCGCTCTGGGCGGCCTGGCGGACCCGGTGGCTCCTGAGGGGGTAGCCAATGCGGGTGGAGGACGTCCTCAGAACTCCTTCCAAGTAATCGCGCAAGGGGTCGGGTCCGTAGAGATCGACCCCGGGGCAGCGGCCAGCAAGCCCCAGGCTGGCCAGCAGTCCAGGCAGGCCAAAGACATGGTCTCCATGCATGTGGGTGATGAAGATCCGCCGCAGCTGGGAGACCCTCAGGTCACTGCGCAGAAACTGGTGCTGGGTGCCCTCGCCACAGTCAAAAAGCCAGAGCTCGGCCCGTTGAGGCAGGCGTACGGCCACCGACGAAACGTTGCGGCCCCGGGTGGGAACGCCGGAGCTGGTGCCAAGAAAGGTGACCTGCAAGTCAGTGCTGCCCAGGGGGCGCATGCTGCCACGGGCCCTGGCTGGCTGGGTCCGAACGCGGCACAATGGCACTCCTTGTTCGATCCAGCTATGGCTTGTCCTCCTGGCTGGCGTTGGAGTCACGCCTTGGCCCTTCCCCTGGCCCTCCTGTTGGCGGCGCCGGCACGACCAGTAGGGACGGATCCCGTCTTGAGGATTCTTGTGCGGGCCGCCCCTGCCATCGATCTGGGCGCCCCTGGGACGGTGCTCAGGCTGAGTGATGCCAGGGGACAGGTGCTGCACGTCCTTGGCCCTGGCCAAAGGCTGAGGCTTCGATCTGGGGCCAGGGGGGGGGTGATCCTTGAGCAGTCGAACTCGACCTTGGGGGGGCTGCCATTCGGGCCCCTTGGCAGCGAGGCCAGTCGGCCGGCCGTCCTGGCCACCGTTCCGCCCACCTTGGCGGGAGAGTTGTCAGAGGTGTGGGTCGACAGTGCCGCTCCCGGTGGCCTGGTGCCCCTGGGGACGGCCCAGTATCGCGGCCGATTGCGGGTGGTGCCTATGGGAGATCGACTGCAGGCCATTAATTACATTGGCCTCGAAAATTATTTGCCTAGTGTGGTGGGCAGTGAGATGCCAGCCAAATGGCCGCTGGCAGCGCTGAGGGCCCAGGCGGTCGCAGCTCGCACCTACGCCATGGCCCAAAGGCGTCCCGGTCAACTTTTTGATCTTCAGGCCACTGTGGCGAGTCAAATGTATAAGGGGGCCGGGGCGGAAACGACTTCGACCCGCCAGGCTGTCGCCCAGACCAATGGCCAGGTTTTGCTATACCGCGGCCGTTTGATTGATGCCGTATTCCACAGTTGTAGTGGTGGTAGTACCGAGAACAGTGGTGAAATCTGGAATCGTCAGCTTCCCTATCTCACCAGCGTCCGCGATTTCGACCAGGTCAGTCCTCTGCGCAATTGGAGTCAGTCCTTTGAGCCCCAGGAGCTGCGTCGTGCCTTTTTCGAGATCGACGGGGTAACCGCCATCGAGCCCTTGGTCACCTCAACCTCCGGGCGCATCCGCCAAGCTCGTGTCACGGGCCCAGGGGGCCAGCTAGTGCTGAGCGGTGCCGAATTGCGGCGTCGGCTCGGTTTGCGCAGCACCCTGGTGCGCTTCCAGCTGCTGGCTTCTGCTAAGCCCCAGGCGATGGCCTTGGCGGTCGCTCCGGCTAGTGACGCCGTGGAACCGGCTATTGGGGAGCCCGCCCCGGCCCCAAGGCCGTCCCCCGGGTTCCGGTTCCGCCTGCCTCCCCCACCGCCCCCCCTGCCTCCTGTGGCCGGGCTGTCGGTGTCGGCCCAGCCGGCCGCAGCGCCCACCTTGCTGGCCATCGGCCATGGCTTTGGCCATGGAGTAGGAATGAGTCAATGGGGGGCCTACGGCATGGCCCTGCGGGGTAAAAGCCATGCAGAGATCCTGCGTCACTACTACAAAGGAGCCCAACTGGGACCCTGATCCCTTTGAGCCTTCTGCCTGGGTCCCTGGTCCGGCCACCCTGCGCAAGGGAACCTTTGAAGGGGGCCGCCATTAAGTGCAGATCAGGTGTCTCGCCGATGCCGATGCCGTGGGGGAGCAGGTGGCCCACTGGCTGCTGGCTTCCAGGTTGGCCGACCCTGGTCTTCCGGTGGGCCTGGCCACAGGTCGCACCATGGAACCGGTCTATGGCGCCCTGGCCCGCCAATTCGCCCAACGCTCCGCCGCTGAGCGCCAAAGGGTTCGTCGGCAATGGTGCAGCTTCAATCTCGATGAATATGTGGGACTCTCGCCCGGGGATTCCCGCTCCTTTGCGGCCACCATGGCCGCCAAGTTGGTGACCCCCCTGCAGCTCGCAGCGGAGTCCGTGTTGCTGCCCCGTGGCGATAGGGGTGATCCGGCGGCTGAGGCTCTGCGCTATGGCTCCTTGCTGGCGAGCAAGGGAGGTCTGGGGCTCCAGATCCTCGGCATCGGCGCCAATGGCCATGTGGGTTTCAACGAACCCCCCTGTGGTCCGGAGGTGGTCTGCCGTTGTGTCGCCCTCACCGCCAGCACCCGAGACGCCAATGCTTTTGCCTTTGGAAACGACCCGGCCCA
>CAMDWF010000210.1 GCA_945878795.1 Synechococcus sp. UW140 | reverse complement strand
GTGGCGATGGTGGGCACGATTGAGGCGGGTCTGCCCGCTTTGGTCCTGCCGACGGGCTTGACGCTGGCGAGCTGGCAACCGCTGATGCTCGGCGCTGTCGGCATCGCCCTGGTGGGTTACTCCGACAACATGTTGACGGCCCGCTCCTTCGCCCAACGCCATGGGGAGCGGATTGATGCCAGCAAGGAGTTGGTGGCCCTGGGGGTCAGCAATGTGGCCACCTCGCTGTTCCAGGGGTTTCCGGTCAGCAGCAGCAACACCCGCACGGCCCTGGCGGATGCCATGGGGGCCCGCAGTCAGCGCTATGCGCTGGTGGCCCTGGTGGTGGTGCTGGCCGTTTTGCTTTGGCTGCGGCCCCTGCTGGCGTTGTTCCCGCGGCCGGTGTTGGGGGCCCTGGTGGTGTTCGCCGCCCTGCAGCTGATCGATATCGATGCTTTTCGGAGATTGCAGCGTTTCAAGCGCAGTGAATTTCTGCTGGCCCTGGTGACCCTGGGGGGAGTCTTGTTCAGCGGCATTCTCTCCGGCGTGGTGGTGGCGGTGGGTTTGTCGGTGCTGGATCTGTTCGCCCGCGTTGCCCGTCCCCACGACGCGGTGATGGGGGAAGTGAGGGACCTGGCCGGGGTTTCCACGATGTCAAGGACTGGCCGGGGGGCAGCACCGTGCCAGGCCTGGTGCTCTACCGCTATGACGCGCCCCTCTGCTTTGCCAATGCCAATGACTTCCAGCGGCGGGCCCTGGCGGTGATCGCCGCCGAAGTGGAGCCAGTGCAGTGGTTCGTGCTGAATGCCGAGGCGATTATCGAGCTGGACATCACAGCGGCCGACATGCTCGCTGAGCTGGCGCAGGAACTGCAGCGCCGTGGCATCCGCTTCGCCATGACCCGCGTCAAGCAGGGCTTGTTTCACGAACTCGAAAGGGCGGGCCTGGTGGCCCGTCTTGGTTTCGATGCCTTTTATCCGACGATTCCGGTGGCCGTGGCCGCCTTTCGGGCCCAGGGCTCCGCGCTGCCGATCGACGCCCCCGGCTGATCCCCCGTCAGAATGGTTGGCAATGAGCCAGGTGCCGATGACCTCCCCGCAGCCCCCCCTCCCGCTTGACGACGGTACGGCCGGCACGCCGCCCCAGCCCCACGATTTCGAGGCCCAGAAGCAGATTCACCAGCAGATTCGCAACGATCCCGACTACGACGACTGGGAGTACGGCACCGAGCCCCTGCCCCATGAAGCCTGGGTGCCGGATCAGGCGGCGCCTGCTTCTGCCGATGACGCCGCAGGACTTGCCCTCTGAGTTCCTTTGGGGGGATGGAGTTCTTGTCCCGGTCCTGGCCCCAAGGGGGCGCTGCCGTCATCACAGGATGGCTGGGCGCCATGGCGGTGTCGACCTGGCTGGGGGTGGCATCGCCGGCTGGGGCCGCCGAGGTGCTGCAGATCCAGTTGGAGCACCTGCAAATCCCCATCAACCTGCGCCATCTCGAGCGCTGGAGTCAGGGGCATCCCCAGCTTTCATTGGAGGCGGACCTGGCCAACGGGGGCTCCGACCAGGCCCTCTGGCTGGGGTTGCTCAAACCGGCCAGTCGCCGCGAACTGAAGCTGCTGCTGCGGGCCCCCTTGCTGCGGGACCGCAGCTTTGGCCGTCAGCTGCTCGATAGCTGGGCCGGCGGCCAGCTACTGGGTGAACTGGGCGAGCTCCTGACCACGGAGGCGGGCCAACCGACCACGGGCCAGTTGCAGACCAGCCTGCGCCAACTGCTGCTGCAGCAGCGAACGGTATCGCTAATCGATTTGCTGGTGGCCTTGCCCGAACCCCAGCTGAATCTGCGCCTGGATGGCTTGCTGGAGCTGGCGGCCCAATGGCGGCGCCAGTTGCGGCAGCAGCGCCATGCCCTGCGGGATCTGGCTCTGATGGGACTGCCCCAGCGCCGGGCCGCCCCGCTGCACGATAAGGATCGCCCGCTGACCCATTTCCAGCGCCTCAGCCTGGTGGTGCCCCATCGCCCCAATCCCCTGCCCGTGGAGATCTGGGCGTCGGCGCAGCCAGGGCGGGCCGAGCGGCCCTGGCTGCTGCTGCTGCCGGGGTTGGGGGGCAACGCCGACCAGCTGGGCTGGTTGGCCAGTGCCCTGGCCCAGCGGGGCTGGACCACGGTGGCGCTGCAACACCCCGGCAGCGATGCGGCAGCCCTCAAGGCCAGCCTGGCCGGGCAACGGCCGCCGCCGGGGGCGGAGGTGCTGGCTGAGCGCCTGGCGGATGTCAAGGCTTTGCTGGCGGCCCAACGGGCCGGTGGGCTGCCGGTGCAGGGGGATGGGATGGTGCTGTTGGGCCATTCGTTGGGGGGAGTCACCGCCCTGCTGGCGGCGGGCTTGCAGCCGGAGCCGGGCCTGGACCGCCGTTGTGGGCGGGCTGTGGAGCGACTGCCCCTGACCAACCCCTCGCTGCTGTTGCAATGCCAGCTGCCGGCGGCGGTGTTGCCGCCGGCCCTGCCGCGGCCGGCGGGGCTGCGGGGGGTGGTGCTGTTCAACAGCTTCGGCTCGCTGCTGTGGCCCGAGCGGGGCCTGCGCGAGCTGCGGGTGCCCGCCCTGCTAGTGGGCGGCAGTATGGATCTGGTGACGCCACCGCTGCAGGAGCAACTGGAGCTGTTCCTGCCAGTGGGAGACCCCCGCAGCCGCATGGTGCTGGTGGAGGGGGGCAGCCATTTTTCGCCCCTGCGGCTGCCGCCGGGCGATGAAGCGCTGTTTCGGCTGGGGTCTGATTGGGTGGGGGTGGAACCGGAGGCGGTGCAGGGGTTGTTGCTGGGCCTGACTAGCGACTTTTTGGATTCGTTGGCGAGGGCGGGGGCGCCGGGGTCGTCGCAGCGGCTGTTGTACCGGGGGGTGACGGCCTATGTGCTGGATCCGGCCGTGGCGGCCCGCTGGCGGGGTCGCTGAGGGGGGGAGTCAGCAACAGGAGGCTGCTGGGGCTGGTGGCGGTGTTGGGGCTGGGGCTGGGTCTGTGGCTGGGGCTGGTGCCGTTGATGCCGGGTTTTTGAAGGGCGAGAGGCTGCCGCAACCCAGGAAGGGGCCGAAGTGGCGGCTGAAGTCGCCACTGAAGTCAAAGTGCTCCTGGAAGCGGCTTTGGTGGAGCAGGCGATAGGTGTTGCCACACACCGGCAAAGTCCTGCCCGTTTCGAGGACATGGTGGTGGTCCAGGGGGAAGCGATCGGGGTGCTGCGGCAGCGTGCCGCGATAGATGACGGCTTGGCCATAGTCCTCGCAGGCCTCTTCCAGACCGTTGATTTTGAACAGCCGATAGGTGGCTGATTCAAAGCGGGCCAGGCCGACCAGGGGAGCCAGCTTGGGATCGGTGATGACGATGGGGTGATTGCTGACGAGACGGGGATCCGGGAAGCCCGCTGACCTGGCCATGCGCAGGAAATCCTGCCAGTAAAGGGCGCCCCCCAGGCACTCGCCGTAAAGCACGGGATGGCGCCGCACCGCCTCGGGCAGGCGCCGATCTGTGTAGACATCGGCGAAATAAAACTCACCACCAGGTTTAAGCAAGCGCTGCACCCCTTGCAGCACCGCGGCCTTGTCGGTGGAGAGGTTGAGCACACAATTGGAGATGATCACATCGAAGCTTTCCGGTTCCAGATCCAAATCTGCGAGCTTCTCGATGGTGCCATTCAGGAAGGAGACATTGGCGTAGCCGAACTGCTGGGCATGGAATTCTGTATATTGACTGGCAATGGCAAGTTGTTCAGCCGTCATGTCGACGCCGACGATGGAGCCCCTGGGCCCGACAAGTTGGGACAAAAGGTAGGCATCGCGGCCGGAACCACTGCCCAGATCAAGGATGCGGCAGCCGCTGAGCTGGGCGGGGCAGACCAGGCCGCAGCCGTAATAACGGCTAGTTACCTCTGGATGCACTTTGGCGAGCAGGGGCCTGAGCCAGACAGGCACAGCGTCGGCATCGCAGCAGGCTGTGGTCTTGAGATCAGCGCTGCTGCTCAGTTCTTTGCCGTAATAGGCTTGCACGGCTGCTTGCAGGGTCATTGGCAGAGACTTGGTTGTGGAGATAATTTGAGTTTAATCCTAAGTCATTGGGGATCGTTTGCGTCTAATCTGCAACTTTGCTGACAGAGGGAGTTGGGATCAAATTTTTAGCTGGCAGGTTGGCTCAAACAAGGCATTGTTGGCGTTGACATTGATTGGACTACTACCTTATTCGCCGCCTGGGGAATCGAGGGCATTTGGCAAGTGCGCAATCCTGCTTCGCGGCACAAGTGCAATAGCTAAACAAGGATCGTAAACATCGCTCATATAAGTTTTTGTAGGAAGTGAATAGAAAGTGGATAGCTAAGGCTAGTGAAGGTATAAGACGACTATTCAATCTCCATGTATATTATAGCTTTGGCTTACTTCTGGCTCCCATAAACCACCCATAGCTCGGCTTCCCCTGGTCCTTGCTGGACAAGGCCAGCAAGGCGTGGTTCAAGCGTGATAAGCTGAATAAGCATATCATTCATCGAACCAGATCGATTCCCTAGGATGCCTGCCACAGCCTTGGCTCTCAAGCCAACAAAGATATCAAGTTCTTATGGGATATGCAGCAATCGCCGGATTGCGCATGATATGCGGGTCCGCATAA
>CAMDWF010000209.1 GCA_945878795.1 Synechococcus sp. UW140 | reverse complement strand
TTAGTGGTTCCGTCACAGAGTTGCCTCCCGCATCGCCTGAACCACGGGCACCGTGTGCAATCCATAGATCCATACGAGGCTGCTGCCCAGCACCATCTGGGCCAGGATCAACAGGGCCAGCAGGCCCCCCCCCACCAAAAAGACCGGGGGGAGCTGACGGGGATCGCGGCTGCGGATCACGTAGCGCCAGGCGCTGAGCACGGACAACACTCCGGCCAGGGACCATCCCAGGGTGCTGTGCCAATTGAGCAGGTCGCGGGAGGCGCCGTAGGGATTGGCGAGGCCGGCCTCGATCTCACCGAAGATGATCGCTACGAAGATGGCCACGGTGGCCAGCAGCAGATTCCAGAAACTGACTTCAAACAGGGCCGGCCGGCGGGCTGCAAGGCCAATCACATCAAACAGAAAGGCGATCAAACCCATGGCGATCACGAAGTGAACGACAATGGGGTGGATGGTGTCCATCCACGGCAAATTGTGCTCGTTGAGGGGTGGCAGCAGCACCGAAGCACCCGCAAAGATCCAGCCTGATCGCCTTGGCGCACCCACCCCAACCCATGGGTCAGTTGGCCAACTGGCCCATAGGGCTCAGATGCGGGTCATGGCCGTGATCTTGGCCAACTTGATCGCTTCCAGACCCTGCAGTTCTTCCAGGCTGATCAGCTGATCCTTGAGCAGGCCGGCAAACACAAACAACAGCCCGGGTTCGCGGAAGTCAAAACGGCCTTCGATGGCGTGGCGCTGGATGCTGAAAAAATCGTGCAGTTCCCAAAGACTCTCCGCGCCATTGAGCTGGGTCAGCCGATCGCGCAGGTGCTCGATCAGGCCGTCCAGGGCCCGCTCATAGGCCCGCTCGAAGGCCTGGCGCGCAATCGTTTCCTCGCTTGCACTCCAACCGGTCAATGGCTGTTCCATCGGCTCGCACCATCTTTTTGACAAGGTTCGACGCTATCGCGCGAGCCGGATGGACGGGAGCTGGGGTTGCTGCAGATGCTGGCGCCGCACCCCCGCTAGCCCAAACCAGGGCACCTGGGGATATTCGTGGTGTTCCCAGTGATAGCCAAAGTGATAACAGGCCAACAGGGATAACCAGGGCGGCAAGGCCAGGCTTTCGGCCCGGTGCCGGTTGCCGCAGGCTTCAGCGCGGCGATGGGGCAGCACAGTGCCCACCACAAACAGCTGCAGGGCACTCAGCAGCAGCGGCAGGATCCAGGCCACCAGCAGCCTCAAGGCGGCCTGGGGCCAGTGGCAGCCCCCAAGCGCCGTCAACAGGAAAGTCAGCAGGCACCAGGTCGACACCAGCGCCAGCAGGCGGGGCCAGGGCAGATAGGCCCCCAGAAAGCGGCGAAACCAACCGGCCATGCCGTTGCCGCCATGGAAGTCCGGGTCCAGGGGGCCGCCAGGGGCGCGATGGTGGCGCCGGTGGTTGAGGCGGCTACGGCGCCAGGGCAGCAGGCCATAGAGGGTGAGCACCAGCTGGCACAATCGATCATTGGCCTGGGGCTGCCCCGGCAGCAGGCTGCGGTGCATGGCGTCGTGGCCGACGATGAACAGGCCGCTCTGCACCAAAGCGCGCAACACAACCACAACGATCAGGGCCGGGGCAGACCAGGCCTGCAGGTCACTGGCCAAAAGCCAAACAAAAGAGACGGTCCACCCAAGGAGGACCGCCAAGGCGAAGGCCAGACCGAAACGGGGGCCCAGGAGCGCTGCGGGCAGGGGCTCCCGGCCGCCCGCCGTCAACGGCGGAACTGGAGCAGTTCGGCAGGAGATGCCAACAGGTCGATGGCCACGAAGTAGATCTTGCCCTGGGGATCCAGCAGGAACCTCCAGGCCACATTCATGCCGACGCCAGCGCCGAACCAGGGGGTCTGCACCTTGCCGGTGACCTTGATCTGGTTGAAGCCCTCTTCGGTGGGCTCGCTGTAGCCCCGTTCCGGCAGCAGCCGCAGGTTTTGGCAGTCCTCGCGCAGGAAGCGCAGCACGGCATCGGTGCCGACGATGGGTTTCTGGAAGGGCGGCTGCAGGGCACCGTCGGGCAGGAACAGCTGAATCAGGTTGTCAAAATCATTGGCGTTGAGCAAATCCATGTAGGCCTTGACCGTGGGGTTGATCACCCCTTCGATGAACACCGGTTTGCGGTCGGCCTCGGCGGTGGGAGCCGCCACCGGTTCCATCACCCGCTGGCCTTCGCCCTTGGCAGGGTCGAAGCCCATGTCAACGACGAAATTGCGCAACAGAGTGATCTGCTGGCCCTGATCCACGGCCTTAAGCGAACCGAGCACGGCGGCCGCGTTGGCCGAAAGGCGATACCCCTCGGGGATGGGGGCCACCAGCCCCTCCTGCATCCACTGGCCGAGTTTGTACCAGAAGCCCAGTTTGATGTTGACCGACCAGTTGGCGTAGGTGCGGCCGACTTCGTTGTCGGTGCGGTTGGCCAGATCACACATGAGCTGGCTCTGTTGGGCAAACGACAAAGCCTTAATGTCGTTGAGCAGCCGCTCGGCAAACTGCATGCGCGCGGCACCGGGCGCCGCGATGGTGATGGTCTGGCCCATTTCGAGATAGGCGTACCAGATCAGGGCCAGTTGGTCTTCGGCGTTGAGCAGCCGGAACCGGGCCGTGATCGCTGGGACCACATCAGCGGAGAGGGTCTCCGGGAAAATTTGGGTAGCCTTGGCAAGGGTGAAGGTCAAAACCCGTCACAAAGTCAAGTGTTCGTTACAAACACTAACACTGAATTCGGAATTCAGGGGGCGGTTTTCCCGCGTCCTGGGCTATCGGGCGCCAGGATTTAGGGCTGCTGACCCCGACCCCCGGCCCCGTGCAGGCGGGGGGCCCAGGCTCAGGGCTGCAATTCGAAGCAATTCTGCTGCTGCAGTTTGCCTAACAAAGTGTTGAGGCGATCCAGGGCCTCGGCCACACTCACCACCTTGGCTTCGTATTGCTGGGCGAATTTGCTGTAAGCATTGGCATCGGCCTGGCGCAGTAGCCGGGCCTGGGCCTCATTGAGGCGCAACTGGCGCAATTCCGCCACGCCTGGATCAAATTCCTTTTGCTTGATGGTTAACACCTGGTTGCGGATGGCGCGACAGCCCCCCAGGGTTTCCTGGCGTTGTTGGTCCAACAGGCGTTGGCGCATGGCCATGGCACCAGTCGCCGCCAAAGCCCCCGCCACCAGCAGGATCAGCAGCTTGCTCTTGAGCGAAAGTGGGGCCATGAATGGGGGGCTTGACGCTGCCATGCTGCCAAGTCATCGGCAGCCTCTCCAATCCGGTGGTCCTGGAGAGTGAGATCCCCTATCCCATGGCGCCATGAGTTCCAACTTGACAGGCCAGAGCGCCGACGGGGGGGCTGGGGCGACGGCCACCCGGACCGCCCTGCTGGAGCAACTGCGGCGCCCTCGGCCGGGCTGGGGTGCCGATGCGGCCGTGTTGAGGAAGTTGTTTGAAAGCCTGGAGCATCTGCAGCCCGCCGACCTGGCCCGGGATGGGGCCTGGCTCCCGGGGGTCTGGGAACTGCGCTGGAGCAGCAGTGCCATTCCTTACCTGAGCAGCGCCCCCTGGCTGCTCAACCTCCAAACTCTCGATCCGGACCATGGCAGGGCCCAGAACCTGCTCAAGCTGGATGGGCCCCTGGGGGCCATCGGCGCCATCAGCGTCGAGGCCCGCATTGCCGTTGCAGGTTCCCAACGGGTGAGCGTGCGTTTCGAGCGGGGCGGTTGGCGGGGTCCATCCCTGGGCGGTCGACCGCTGGCGTTGCTGCGGGAGGTGAAGCAGAGCTTCCCCGCCTGGCTGGACATCACCGTGCTGGATAGGGAGTTGCGGCTCTGCCGCGGCAACGCGGGTACCCTGTTTGCCCTGCTGCGACGTGCCGATCTGCCAATGGGCCCGTGGAGCACCGAGGCTGGGGCAGCAACCCAGGGCCACGAACTGTCAGCAATTCAAGATACTTGAACCGATTCGGGTTTAAGCTCTGGCGCAATTATTTTTTTTGGTGTGAGTCAGTCCGCAGTCTTGACAAAATGCGCAAGTTGCCATTATTTCGGCGATGGGGCCATCGGGGCTGCTTATTGCCATCTCTGGCAAACCATTCTGCCGCCCTCTTGGGACTTTCCCCAGCGCTGTCAGGACTGGAGGCCCCGTTCCCAATCCCCCTCCACTGCCGGCCTCAAGGCCAGTCCACGTCGATGATCTCCTGGTCCTGACCCCTGCTTGGGGCTGGACCTGGGCTGCCGCGACGACCCAGTTCGGCGCTGGCCATTTCGCCTAGACGCCGGGTCATCAAGTAGTCGATGCCGCCCCCCACCAGCCCTCCCAACAGCGGGATGGCCTGGTGAAGCTGGACCACTCCCTGGCGGCCGAAACGGCTGATCAGCTGGAACCCCACGGCCCGGTTGATGGTGCCTAGGGCGGCGACCGGGAGCTGGCGCAGTTGGGCCTGGGCGAAGCGCTGGCTGGCTTTGATGCCGATCTGCTTCAAGACTTCCCCGGCTTCTTCGCCGATCAGGGTCATCAGGATCTGGGTACGCACCGCCTCATGGTTGAGGTCGAGGCCATGCAGCAGGGCAATGGTGCCCACCAGCCGGGTTTGGATCACCCAGGAGGCAGTTACGGCCGCAGGCAAC
>CAMDWF010000208.1 GCA_945878795.1 Synechococcus sp. UW140 | reverse complement strand
GAGGCGGAGTTCGACTTCGGCATCAGTGAGCATGCCTCCGAAACTTCCCTTGAGTGATTGCCGCACCCATTGAGTGCTGCCATGAGGGTAGAGGCCTCGCCCAGGGATCGGGTTTCCTTCAGAGTCGACACTGCACTGATAGATGGGTTTAACCTGCCATTGGCGATTGCTATCGCGTTCGCCGAGGTAATCAGGAAACTCCTGACCATTTATGTCCTGACTTCGTAGGTGTCCATGTTCGCAGCTGCGCAAACAGCGGGTTTCCTGTTCACTTAGGCCATAGATCTGGCAGAGGTCAACGTCGTGGTTGGAGGTGTTGCGGCGCCGGTCTTTCGGATCAATGCGTAAAATGCTATCGGTGAACCACTGTGCAAAGAACATAAACAGTACAGACGACCTGTCGGGCGTCATCAGCGACTGTCCAGAGGAATCGCGAGGACGTGCGAACAAAGAGGTGATGGCGCCGGCACTACCGGTCGTACGGGGCATCTGGAGGAAGCTGGCGGATGAAGGCTTCAGGGGCTGGATCCAGGTGCCGGGCCGAAAAGCTGCGGTCTGTGAGCGATGGCCAAGAGGCGTAGTCGGTAATTGGACCGTTGGTTTGATCGGCCGCAGACCGGGCATCTAGGCTGTTGGCCGGCCACCAGAGGCTGTAGGGACGGGGCCGAGGCTTGGTAGCACTGGCTATGGTGTTGGTTACGATGCGATTTATGAAACGGCCCAGCAAGGGAATTGCTGAAACCCAAGCCAAGAACTCACGTACCAGTAGCGAATTCAGCAGAGAAGACAACATCGGCTTAATACTGTCTGTTTAAGTTATTAAAGCACGGTTGCTCACCTTGCGAAGTAAAGACCCATGGCCCAATGTATGGCGTGCAGCCGAATCAGCCGCAATTGGCCTCCTTGAAGCCGGAAAAGCAGTCCAAAGCGGCCTTGAGGTCCTCCAGTTCCAGATCAGGGAAGTCGGCCAGGATCTGCTCGCTGCTCTGCCCAGCGGCATAAAGCTAAAGGATGTCCTGCAAACGGATTCGCATCTTCCCAGGGTCAGCACGCTGAGGTAAAGCTCCGAGATCACATTGGTATCGACCAACCAGCCCCTTGCCTCTGGGGCTGCCGCAGTAGTTGACGGCAAATGACGGGCTGGTCCCTCCAGGCATAGGCAAAAGACCTATGCCGGATCTAGGTTGGGGTGGACCCCGCAGGCCAGCCTTGAACCCCTTCCGTGATGTGCGCGTAGCCAGCATCTTTCGCAATGGCCGCAACCAGGCGATCCGGCTGCCGCGCGACATGGAGTTCGCTGGCGATCAGGTCCTGATCGAAAAGCATGGAGATCAACTCACGGTGCGGCCCAAACCCAGGGATTGGGCTGATTACTTCGCCACCTGTGGCACGTTCGATGCGGACTTTGCCGCCGATATCGACGATCAACCGATTGGGGAGGAGGCGTTGGGCTGGTGATCAACTACATGCTCGATACCAATGCCTGTATTCATGTCATCACCGGTAAAGTGGCGAGCGTCCGGGAACGGCTGCAAGCGATACCCCCCGAACAGATTGGCATCTCTGCCGTGGTAGTGGCCGAACTTCAATTTGGCATCAGCTTGGCGGCAGCGACTCGCCGGGAGACAAATCAGCAAGCCCTGGATCGTTTTCTGGAGATGGTGGTTGTGGAGGATTGGCCCGCAGAGGCTGCCGCCCTGTACGGAGAGCAGCGAGCAGCCCTGCGCAGATTGGGCCAACCGGTCGGGGCCAACGATCTGCTGATCGGCTGCCATGCCCTGCATCGCCAGCGGGTGCTTGTCACCCGGAACCTGCGGGAGTTCGAACGGTTGCAGGGTCTAAGTGTGGAGGATTGGTCCGGCTCCAGCTCTGGCGCCTAGATGGCATCAGTGGGATTTAGGTGCTGTCTCAGAAGAAGCTGTCACGTGCCTAGCTTTTGCCAAATAAGCTCCCGCTTCAACAACTCGCGCAACATGGTGCGCCGGCCTGAATCAGCCAACGCCAGTGTGCTGCTGGTGCCGAACGAACGGCAGCAGCTCCGCAGACGGCCGCCCTGCCTGCACGCAGGCCCAGCCCGCCAGCTGCTTGGCCGCACACCAGAGCACGAACACCTGGGGCGGCTCGGGGAGGCAATCGTCGGCTTCCACTGCATCGCTGCAGCGGCGGCAGGGATGGGTGAATGGGTCTTGCATCGCCGCCGACACGGCCCTCAACCCCAATGCCCCTTTGGCCTTGTGGTGTTCGATGGCTTGCTGGCGGCGTTGCCTGGCCCCCGCATCGGTGGCCAGGACAGCTTCGATCGGCAGATCCACCTCTGGCAGTTCTGCATCGCTCCAGGAATCGGGAATTAGCACGGCCCATAGGGCTGCGGCCACACCGTCGAGATCTTCAGGCTCAGTGATCTCCTGTCCCCGTAGCCATTCGGCCCAGGCCACCAGGGGGGAGCTGGCCAGGTAGTGCACCGGCTCGTTTCCCTGCTCGTTCCAGCGTCCCGAGCGCTGTCCCGGTCCACTCCATAGGAACGGATAGCGGCGATCACAGACCCGGAAGCCCAGGCGGTAAGGGGTCATGGCCATCAACTGGCCACCATGCCCGCCTGCGTCGCTGCCGCCAAGGCTTTTAGCCGTTGCGGGCCGGGATGCTCCGGTAACCAGTTACCCTCCAGCAGGGCAAGGGGCGTGGCCCCAGCGAGGGCTTGGCGAGGCCGGGCAAACCAGCGCCGGATGCCGATGGCGTTGTAAGAGCCTTCCAGTGCTTCCACCACCAGGGCCAGCCAGTGCAGCCGGGTTGCCACCCCATCGGGGCAGCGGCGCTCACCAGCCGCATAGCGTCGCAAGCTGGCATGGGAGATCGAGAGAATCTGGCCGAGCAGTTCATCGCCACAGATCACCCTCAGCCCCGGCCATTCGCCTGCGGGTGTGGGTGAGTCCTGCAAGAGTTGGTGGAAGGCCACCAGTAACTCCTGGCGCTGATCGGGATCGTTCGGCCCCATGCTTCGCCAGCGCTGGTTGATGCCATGGCATAGCCCAGCCTGAACGATGGACTCGACCACACGGTCTATGTCGGCTGCCGGATCAGTGAGCAAACCCATCCGGCTCACTCGAGCACGCAGGGCCACCTCGGCGGCGGTACTAGCGCCCTTGGAAGCCGAGCGGGCGTCCTTTGACGAAGTGGCAGCAGCAACGTTCGCAGACTGGGTGGCGATTGGTTCTTGGACGGACACATTTCGGACTTTTTCCATGCTCCGATTTTAGGCCGGGCTGAGCTAACTCGGTGCAGGGCACCCGTGCCCACCAGCGCTTGTCGCGACGGGACGGCAGCCTCGCCAGGGCGGCAACCCCGCCAGAATTGGATCACTGCCCATCTCCCATGTTGCTGCTCAGCCCCTTCTCCCCCTTCACGGTCGCCAAGATTGCTGGGTTGCAGGCCACGGTGCTGCTGCTGATCACCCTGTTGATCAAGGCCCAGGTGCAGATCAAGGCGGCGTCGGCGTTGGGATTTTTCCTGCTGGCCCTGCAAACGCTGGTGTTTCTGGCCGCCGCTGGCGCCGTGGGCCTGGTGGCCCTTGGTGGCGCCGCCGGTGCCATGAACTGCCGCCCAGCAAGGACGGTGTGACGGCACTGCCGCCCTGGCGGCTGTTGCTGCGCGGGGCCCGCGAGCGGGAAGGCCGCTCACCAAATGCCCGCTGGCTGCAGCTGGCCAGCGTTGCCGGCGATGGCAGCCCACGGGTGCGCACTTTGGTGTTCCGCGGCTGGGCTGATGGCGCCGTGCTGGATCTGCTCACCGACGGCCGCAGCGCCAAACCGGCCGAGCTGCGCCAACAGCCCGCCGTGGAGCTGTGCTGGCTGCTGCCCAAAGCCCGCTGTCAGTTCCGCCTGCGGGGAGAGCTGCAGGCCTTACCCAGGGACGATGAATGGGGCGCGCGCCAGCGCCATTGGCAGGGCCTCAGTCCCACGGGCCGCGCCCTTTGGGGCTGGCCTGAACCAGGGGCACCGTTCGATGCCGCCGCCACCTTTCCGACAGAGATTGCGGACGACATTGAGATGCCCGATCATTTCCAGCTGCTGCGCATTGCTCTGGAGCAGGTGGAGCTGCTGGAGCTAGGTGATCATCCGCATCAGCGGCGTCGCTGGCGCCGCGATGGCGGCTGGATTGAGGAGCGGCTGAATCCTTGAAGATTGGTTTGGGGTGGATAAAGTGGATGGATTTCGAGCCACTCTTTTACGCGCTTCGGTGGCATGTCTCCTGAATCTTGACGTTAGGCCTTCAAGCGAAGCAGTTGATCATACTCTGTATGACTGCCAATCCAGACCCAGATTAAGTCTTTGCTGCTATCTTCAACAGCTAAAGCTCTGAATCGAAGTCCAACTCTGGCCGACCAGAACCTACCAATCTTTTTGAAATGAAGTGAAGGATGGCGTGGCTCTGCTTTGAGTAATTCGAAGCAGCGATCAGCCTGAAGTTTCACTTCAGAAGGTAGTGAGTTATAGCAAGCCCAGAAGCGCGGGCCGGCCCGATGTCTCATAATTCAGAACATCGACCCACCTGACTGTCGCCAATCGCCTCATCAGCAAGCCAGTCCAAATTGCCAGTTGTAATGTCATCTTCCATCTGCTGGTCCCAGTCTGTTGCATC
>CAMDWF010000207.1 GCA_945878795.1 Synechococcus sp. UW140 | reverse complement strand
CATGGTGGCGATCAGGGATTGCTGCTTGCTTTCGGCGGCGGTCAGCTCCTCGATGTTGGCCGCTTTGTAATCCTCCAGTTGGGACGCCATCGTGTTGAAGCCCTCCAGCAGCTCCCCCAGTTCGCCACCCACCGGCAGATCGATGCGGGTGTTGAAGTTGCCCCCGGCGATCGAGCGCACCCCCCTCAGCAAATCCTTGAGCGGTTGGGTGATGGTCAGGGCATTGATCACCGAGCCCAGCATCACCAGAACCCAGATCGAGATGAACACCGCCACGGTTACCTCGCGGGTGAGGGCGGCACTGGCCAGCAGGGTTTCGTTGGGGTTGATGCCCAGGGCGACGACGCCCAGGTAGTGGTCGTCGCTGACGATCGGCACGAACACATCGGTCACCTGGCCATCGGGGGTCAGGTGCTGGCGGATCAAGGGGTTGTCAGGTCGCTTCTGCAGGTCGGCGGGAAGCTCGAGGCGGCGGCTGAGTAGTTGATCGCCGGGGCCGCCAGCCCCCCCCGAACCCATGGGAATCCCCAGGTAGAGGAGTCCGTCGGCATCGGCAAAGAAGATGTAGCGCAGGCTGCGACTGGTGCGCCAGAACTGCTCGGCCACCACCGCCAGCTGGCGGTCATCGCCGCGGGCCACCAGCGGGGTGACGTTGGCCGAGAGCAGTAGGCCCAGGTCGCGGGCGTAGCGGGTGTCGCTGAGTCGGGCATCGCGCTGAATACCGTTGAGCGCAAAGAAGGTGATGCCCGTCATCAGCAGGCTGACCACCAAGGTGCCTACCGCCAGCAATTTGGTCTGGAGGCTGAATTCGGCCCACCAACGGCCCAGCCAAGTGATCCAAGCCGGAGTGGCTCTGGTGGCGCCAGCGGGTCGAGCGGCCGTTGTCATCGCGGCGAACCACCAGGGGGGCGCCGCACCTGGTGGCCGATGTCGCGCCGGTAGGTGAGGCCCTCAAAGTGCACCTGGGCCAGTCCCGCGTAGGCCCGCCCAAAGGCTGCTTCGAAGTCGGCGGCCTGGGCCACCACCGCCAGCACCCTCCCCCCGGCGGTGACCGCCTCGCCGTTGCTGTCAAGCCGGCTGCCCGCATGGAACAGCTGCAAGTCGGCGGCCGATTCCAGGCTGCTGCGGATGGGGTCCCCAGAACGCACAGACCCAGGGTAGCCCTCGGCTGCGGCGATCACACAAACACTGCAGCCAGGGTGAATTGTCAGCTCCGGAGCCGTGTCGAGCCGGCCAAGGGCACAGGCCAGCAGCACTGCCGCCAGTTCGGGACCTATCAGGGGCATCAGGGTTTCACATTCGGGATCACCGAAACGGCAGTTGAATTCGATCACCTGGGCCCCCTTGGCGGTGAGCATTAATCCGGCGTAGATCACCCCCCTGTAGTCAATTCCCCGGGCTTGGAGCGCCTTCAAAATCGGTTCCAGCACCTGCACACGGGTCGCTTCAAGCCCTGCCGCGTCCAGCAACGGAGCCGGGGCGTAGGCCCCCATGCCCCCGGTGTTGGGGCCCGTATCCCCCTCGCCGATGCGCTTGTGGTCCTGGGCCGGCGGCAGCAGCACCAGCCGCTGGCCGTCAGTGAGCGCAAACACCGAGACTTCCGGCCCCTCAAGCCGTTCTTCCAACACCAAGGAGGCCCCCGCAGTGCCGAAACGCCCCGAGAAGATCTCCTCGATGGCCGATCGGGTTTCCTCCAGGCTTGCCGCCACGGTCACGCCCTTGCCCGCGGCGAGACCATCGGCCTTGACCACCAGGGGGGTGCCCTGGGACTCGAGCACCGCCAGGGCTTGCTCGCGATCGCTGCAGCTCCAGTGGCCGGCGGTGGCGACGCCGGCTTCGGCCATCAGTTGCTTGGCCCAAGCCTTGCTGGCCTCCAACAAAGCGCCGGCGGCTCCGGGACCGAAAACCGCCAGCCCCGCCTGCCGCAACCGGTCGGCCAGACCGGCCGCCAGGGGGGCCTCAGGGCCCACCACGACCAGGTCGACCTGGTGGCTGAGGGCAGCCTCCAGAAGGGCGTCCCCATCGCTTTCGGCAATCGCCAACTGCTGGCAGCCCGCGACGCTGGCCGTGCCCCCATTACCCGGAGCCACCCACACCCGCTCCACCCCGGGACAGCGGGCCAGGGCCCAGCCCAGGGCATTTTCGCGACCGCCGCCGCCCACCACCAGAATCCGCCGGGGGCCGCTGCCGCTGCTAGCGGAATGGGAATCAGACGCAACCGTAGGCAGCATGAGGGGCGGGGCGGGCCGAGGGGCGCCCGATAGGTTGGTGCGGGCGCTGTACGCCGCCATCACCCTGCCATTTTCCTTGACCGAGGCCTCCACCGTGGCCAAGCGCTTGACCGCCACCCTCCAGGTATTGCTGGTTGGGGCGGCGATTCCCCTGCTGGTGGCCCCATCCGTCTTGGCCCAGTCCCTGGCTGAGCCGCTGCGGCAGGCCCCGCCGCCGGAGGTGGCGCCTGCGCCAGAGGCAGTGGTACCGATCGAAGCGGCCGCCTTTGCAGCCATGCTGCGCACGGGCACCCTGGCGGAGCTGGACCTCGCCTGCGCCCGGGTGATGGCCCTGGAGGATCGCCCCCGCTTGCGCCAATTGCAGCAGCGTCTGCTGGAGGTGCTGCCCTGGCCCCAGTCCCTCGATGAGGTGTTGGCCAACGCCGATGTGCTGATCCGCTGCCGGGCCCCCGTGGCGGCCCTGACGGTCTTGGACCGTTACGGCCCTGGGCCCGGCAGCGGCCGAGTGCAATGGCTGCTGATGCAGTGGCGGGCCGCCAGCAGCGCCCTTGACCATCGCCGCGCCGCTCTGGCCCTGGAGCGTCTCACCGCCAACCAGCCCGCCAGCCTTGCCGCCCTGGCCCTGCCGCTGCAGCGCCGGCCCGATGGCACGGTGGTGACACGACCAGCCTTGGACGTGCTGGCCGGCCATCTCGAGTCCCGGGGATTTCACCAGACCGCAGCGGCGATGCTGCTAGCCGCGACGACCCCGGGTCGCCCCCGGGCCGAACGGATGCAACAGGCGGTGGCCCTGCTGAAGGCCATCCCGCCCGAGCAGCGCGAGGAGCTGCTGGAGACGGCGCTCAACGAGGCGGCGGCGGCGGGCGCCTGGGGGTTGGTGACCGACTTGCTGCAGGCCCAGGCCGCCCTGCCCGGTAGCCGAGGACGGGAACGGCTGCTGCGACTCAGTCCGCGGCTGGATGACGCCTACGGTGAGTGGCGGTTGCGACGCTGGAATCCGGCCGATCCCCGCGTTCAGGAGCTCGAGCGCCAGCTGCGTGCACCCGATCCCCCCCTCAATCCCCAATCTGGGCCACCGGCGCCTCTGCCGCCTTCGCGGCAGGGCTCGCCAGCCGCCTCCCCCTGATGCCATGACTGTCGTGATTCCCGGACCTCTCCTGCACGAAGGCAAGGCCAAGCGGGTCCATGCCACCGATCATCCCGATCTTCTGGCGGTGGCTTTCAAGGACGATGCCACCGCCTTCAACGCCGAGAAGCGGGCCAGCCTGGCGGGCAAGGGGTTGATGAACTGCCGCATTTCAGCCCTGGTGTTCGAATACCTCAAAGACCGGGGGGTGCCAACCCATTACCTGGGGGTCCAGAACGGCAATTGGATGGTGGTGCGCACCGTCAAGATCATTCCAATTGAGGTGGTAGTGCGCAATATCGCCGCCGGTTCCCTCTGCCGGCAGATGCCAATCGCGCCGGCCACCCCCCTCGAACCGCCCCTGCTGGACCTCTACTACAAAGATGACGGCTTGGGGGATCCGCTGCTGACCGAAGCCCGCCTCGAACGGCTAAAGCTGCTGGGCCCCGGCCAGCGTCAGCAGCTTGAAGCCCTGGCCATGCAGGTAAACCGGGAATTGAAGGCCCTGTTCGGATCGGTCGATCTGGAACTGGTGGATTTCAAGATCGAACTCGGGTTCACCAGCGACAACCGCCTAGTGGTGGCCGATGAGATCAGCCCCGACACCTGCCGCCTCTGGGATCGGCGGGTGGGTGAGGGCAACGACCGCATTTTGGACAAGGATCGATTCCGCCAGGACCTCGGCGGCGTGATCGAAGCCTACGGGGAGGTCCTCAAACGGGTCGAGGGGGTCTGTCCGGAACCCCTGGTTTATCGGTAAGGTCAGCCGGACTCGCGGCCTGGCCGCTCCGCTCTCCACCTTCATGCCCGGCGATCGCCCTCGCAGGATGCCCATGGTTCCCGAAGCCTCCTGGCGGATCGCTGCGCTGGCGGGGCTAGTCCTTGGGGTTTCTGGCCCTGCAGCAGCTGCCGTGGGGGCGAATTCGGCCCCGGAGTTCCCAGGCAATGGCACCCTGCCCGTCCCAGCCCTGCCAATCAAACCCCTGCCAGTGCTGCCCGGTCTGCCCCCACTGGCCCAAGCGACCCCAGCCCCCCTGAAGACCCCTGGGGCCCCGGTGACGCCGCTCAAAGCTGCCCCTGCGACGGCGGTTCCCGCCAAGGTGGACCCTGGCAAGGCGCTTCCCGCCCCGGCTGCTCCTGCGGCCCAAGACCCGGCCCCTGCTTCTCCAGCCAAAACTACCGCCCCAGCGCCCTTCGGGGCCAACGGCAATCCCAACGCCCCGATCGTTCCCAGCACGCCCCTGATCCCGGGAGCTGGCCTGGGCGAAACCCCCGCCAGTGGGGAGGGTTCCAATCCGTATCAAACGCCGGCCGCCCCGCCGGCCGCC
>CAMDWF010000206.1 GCA_945878795.1 Synechococcus sp. UW140 | reverse complement strand
TGGCGCAGGCCCTCGCCGCCGGCATCCTGTCCTTCCTGACGCAATCGTCTTGAGCCTCCTCATTGGATTGTTCGACAGCGGCCTCGGCGGTCTGACCGTGTTGCGCCAGGTCCACGCCCTTTATCCCCACAGTCGCTGTCTCTATCTGGGGGACACGGCCCGGGTGCCCTACGGCCAGCGCTCCAGTGCCGATCTGCGGGAGATCGCCGCCGAGGTGGCCCACTGGCTGCGCCACCAAGGGGTGGGAGTGCTGGTCATGGCCTGCAACACCTCCAATGCCGTGGCCTTCGATGTGGCCGTCGCCGAAGCCGGTGTGCCGGTGCTCGGCCTGATCGACAGCATGGCCGCCGAGATCCGCAGCGACCGGGTTGGGGTGCTGGCCACCCCCGCCACCGTGGCCAGCGGTGCCTACCGGCGGGCCATTCAGGCGGTACGCCCCGAGGCCGAAGTGCTCGAAATCGCCTGTCCCAAATTTGTGCCCTCCATTGAAGCCGGCATCTGCGACGGAGCGGAGCTGAGGGCTGCAGCCCGGGCCCACATCGAACCGCTGCTGGCTGCCCGGGTGGAAGCGATTGTGCTGGGGTGCACCCACTACCCGATGCTGCGCCCGATGCTCAAGGAACTGGTACCAGTGGGGGTCCGGCTGCTTGATCCCGCCGCCGCCGTGGCGCGAAGGCTCGGCCCCCTGCTCACCAGCCTGGGGGATCCCTCGGAACGGGAAAGTCAGGGGCTGCCGCTCCCCCCTCCCATGGAGCGCACCCGCTTCTGCGTTACCGGCTCGGCCCGGGATTTTGCACTCGCCGCTACCGATTGGCTGGGATCGGAGCCCCTGGTTCGCAGCGTCAGCCTCCAGTCACCAGTGCGGGGCTTCTAGGATCCTGACGTCTGGGAGGAGTCGTGACCACGGTTGCAGAGCTGCTACAGCCGGTTGAGTCCGACCTGGACACGCTCCTGGCCGAACTGCGCAGTCTCATTGGTGCCGGCCATCCCATCCTGCAGGCGGCGGCCGAACATCTTTTTGCCGCTGGGGGCAAGCGGCTGCGGCCCGGCATTGTCTTGTTGCTTTCCAAAGCCATCTCCCTGGATGGCACCCTGAGTGCGCGGCACAGGCGCCTGGCCGAGATCACCGAAATGATCCACACGGCCTCCCTGGTTCACGACGATGTGGTGGATGAAGCCGCCACCCGCCGTGGCGTCGCCACGGTCCACAGCCGCTTTAATCACCGGGTTGCGGTGTTGGCCGGTGATTTTCTCTTCGCCCAGGCCAGTTGGCACCTGGCCAACCTTGACGATCTCGAGGTGGTGAAGCTGCTGTCGCGGGTGATCATGGATCTGGCAGAAGGGGAAGTGCGCCAAGGGCTGTTCCGCTACGACACAGGCCAGAGCCTCGAGACCTATCTCGACAAGAGCTACTGCAAGACAGCCTCCCTGATGGCCAACAGCGCCCGAGCCTGCGGGGTGCTCTCTGGTCTTGAGCCAGAGCGGCTCACCGGCCTGCACCAGTTCGGCCGCCAACTGGGCCTGGCCTTCCAGGTCGTCGATGACATCCTCGATTTCACCGGCAGCGACCAGGAACTGGGCAAACCGGCCGCCAGCGATCTGGCCACCGGTTATCTGACCGCTCCGGTGCTCTATGCCCTTGAAGAGCGGCCCGCCTTGGCCGGCCTGATCGAGCGGGAGTTTTGTAATGAAGGCGACCTTGAACAGGCCCTCTCCTTGGTGCGTGATTGCGAGGCCATTCCCCGCTCGCGCCAATTGGCCGAAGGCTTTGCCCGCCAGGCCCAGACGGCCATCGGCTGGTTACCACCCTCGGAAGCCCGCGGCGCCCTCAGGGCCCTGCCTGATTTCGTTCTGAGTCGCTTGTACTAAGACCCCTTCCTCGGACCATCAGCTCATCCGCAGGTCCGCCAGGCTGCCAAGCAGGTGATCGGCGCTGGCCTGCAATTCGCCAAGAATGCTTGCTGGCAGCTCGGTACCCGGCACCACATGGACCACACAACCGGCGGCCCGGGCCGATTGGGCCCCGGCCAGGGAATCCTCGAAAGCCCAGCAGTCCCCCGGGGCGACCCCCAGGCGTTGGGCTGCCAGCAAAAACGGATCCGGCGCCGGCTTGCCTACGCCCAGTTCCGGATCATCCCCCAAGACTCGCTCGCTGATGATTCCCAGCCAGGGGTGGGGGGCACACTTGCGCTCGACCGCATCCCTGCCACTGCTCGTAACCAGAGCCATGGCCACCTGCAGGTCCCTAAGGCGCTCCAGCAAAACCCGTGCGCCAGGCATGGGCGCAGCCCCCCGCAGCAGCAGCTGGGCGATGGGTTGCTGCACGGCCAGCAATTCGGCAGCGGTTGGCACAGCCTGGCCCGCCTCAGCTATCCAGGCGCACACCTGATCGACGTTGTCACTGCGGCGCCGGCCCCGCAGTCTCATTAGCCGCCCAGGGGGCAGCAGCAGGCCAAAACGGGCGGCAGCCTGGCTCCAGGCCCTGGCGTGGTGGGGCTCGGTATCAAGGAGCAGCCCATCGAGATCAAACAGGCAGGCGGCAGGTCGATTCATGGTTCCAGCCTGAAGTCCTTGGAGACTGGCTGGCGAGGCCCCCTATTCCCCCTCTGGGTAGCGGTCTTCCAGGGCCGTTTCCAAGGTGGTGAGCAATAAAACCAGGGCGTCATGTTGATTTAGATCCGGACCACTTACCTGTTGAATCCAGCGGTGGCAGAGCGCCTCAATCTGAAGGAAGAGATCGCCGCCACCACGCAGGGTCGCCATGACCTGCTCCATGCGGGCCTCGTCGATCTCGGGGGGAAGGCCGACCACATAACGGCGACCGTCCGTGCCCGCATAGGAAAGCATGCCCTGATCATCCAGGCTGGGGGCCGCTAGTGGGGTTACGGGTGCTTCCTCCTCCATGGCCCATCCTGCAGCTGCTTCATGCCTAGCTAAGCCAGCAGCGATTGCCAAGGGCAGATCAGCACACCTGATGGTCCAAAGCCTTCGTAGCGGCGGTTGAGGTTGGTATTCGCAGGGTTTAATCGTTGAGCCGCTCCATGCGGTAGGTCACAAAGGTACCCACCGGGCTCCAGAGCAGATAGGGCACCAGCAACAGGGCCGCCGGCCTGCTGATGGGCAGCAGGACTCCAGCCAGCCCCATCCCCCAAAGCCACCCCGCCAGACCCACCAATGTGCCGTTGCGCAGGCGACGGGTGCGGCAGATCAACCAGGTGTAGCTCTGCACCAACATCAATAGGCCCAAATAGGCGGCCAAAAGCATGCCGCTGCCGCTGGCCGCCCAGGCCTTGAGAGCCGAGACGTAGAAACAGAGGTAGATCACCAGCCAGATGGCCGGAATCCAGCGCTCGAAGGTGAGCCAGCGGGGCCGGCGCAACTGCAGAAACCAGCGAAATTCCCGGCGACTGGGGCTGAGCACCAGGATCACCAGCACCATCCAGGCAGCAATCACCAGCCAGGCGGGCATGGAATCAAGAGCAGGGGCCGCCCCCTATCGTTTCACCGGGACAGCCCCTGCGCTTGACTGCTTCACAGCGCAATGTGATTCATGGCTGAGGCCCTCCCCAACCCAGACGCCACCCCAGCCACTCCCGCGTCAGCCAGCATCGAATCGGTGCTGCACGAAGAGCGGCGCTTCGAACCCCCCGCCGCCTTGGCCTCCCGGGCCCGCATCGGCTCGATCGAGGCCTACAGGGCCTTGGTGGCGGAAGCTGAGGCGCATCCAGATGCCTTCTGGGGGGCCCGGGCCCGCCAAGAGCTGCACTGGTTCACGCCCTTTGAGAAGGTGCTGGATTGGAGCGACCCTCCCTCGGCCCGCTGGTTTGAGGGGGGAACCACCAATCTCGCCTACAACTGCCTCGACCGCCACCTGCAGGGCCCCCGGGCCGACAAGCTGGCCCTGATCTGGGAAGGGGAGCCGGGGGACGAACGGCGCTTCACCTACCGCCAGTTGCATGCCGAGGTTTGCAAGGCCGCCAATGCCTTGCGCAGCCTGGGCATTGGCAAGGGAGATCTGGTCGCCATTTATATGCCGATGGTGCCCGAGGCGGCCATCGCCATGCTGGCCTGCGCCCGCATCGGGGCCCCCCACTCGGTTGTGTTCGGAGGCTTTTCGGCCGAAGCCCTGCGGGATCGCCTGATCGACGGAGCCGCCAAGGCGGTGATCAGCGCCGATGGCGGCTTCCGCAAGGACAAGGCGGTGGCCCTCAAGCCAGCGGTGGATGCGGCCCTGGCCGGCGGCGCATGCCCCACGGTGGACCACGTGTTGGTGGTGCGCCGTACGGGCGAACCCACCGCCATGGAAGCGGGGCGCGACCTGTGGTGGCATGACCTGGTGGACAGCCAGAGCCCGGATTGCCCGGCCGAACCGATGGCCAGCGAAGACCGGCTGTTCGTGCTCTACACCTCCGGCTCCACCGGCAAACCCAAGGGGGTGGTCCACACCACGGCGGGCTACAACCTCTGGGCCCATCTCACCTTTCAGTGGATCTTCGACATCCGTGACGACGACATCCACTGGTGCACGGCCGATGTGGGCTGGATCACGGGGCATAGCTACATCGTTTACGGCCCCCTCTCCAACGGCGCCACAACGGTGATGTACGAGGGGGCGCCGAGGCCCTCCAGGCCAGGGGCCTTCTGGGAAGTGATCGAAAAGCATCGCTGCACCATCTTCTATACCGCGCCCACGGCGATCCGGGCCTTCATGAAGAGTGGCCGCACCGTGCCAGACCAGTCCGACAT
>CAMDWF010000205.1 GCA_945878795.1 Synechococcus sp. UW140 | reverse complement strand
GGCTCAAACAAGCCTGCAGATCGTCGCAGCCCAGGTCGCAGGATTTAATCAGCAAGCCACCGCTGCCGGTTCAGCCATCATCGGACGGCGGCATGGGGTCCTGCCTACCATCAAGGTCAAACCTTTTCGTCCCCTGAAGCGTCATGGTTCCGCCTGTCCCCTCAGCCGCTGCCCAGGCGCTCCCTGCCCTTGGGGCAACGGGCCCCGTGGGGGGGGTAAGCGCCTCGGGGCGTCCCTACGAAAGCGAGGTCGATGCAAGCAGCCCCAATCGCAACCTGGCACCTATCAGTGCCTCCCTGGATTCCCAGGACCGGCTGATGGTCGGGGGATGCCTGCTGAGCGACTTGGCCCGGGACTACGGCACCCCTCTTTATCTCCTTGATGAAGACACTCTGCGGGCCACCTGTCAGGCCTATCGAAAGGCCCTTGCAGAATCCTATGCCGGTCCATCCCTGGCTTTCTATGCCTCCAAGGCCAACAGCTCCCTGGCGATCACGGCCTTGGTGGCCTCCGAGGGATTGGGGCTGGATGCGGTCTCCGCCGGCGAACTGCTGACGGCCCTGCAAGGGGGCATGCCCCCCGATCGCATCGTCTTGCATGGCAACAACAAGTCCCGGCAGGAACTGGAACTGGCCCTGAGCCACGGCGTCACCGTGGTGGTCGACAATTGGCTCGATCTGGAGCTGCTCAGCGCCATCGCCCCGGCCCACCCCAGCCCAGTGCGCTTGATGTTGCGTTTCACCCCCGGGATTGAGTGCCATACCCACGAGTACATCCGTACCGGCCATCTCGACAGCAAATTCGGCTTCGATCCAGACCAACTGGAGTCCGTGCTGCGCCACCTGGCCGGCTGTTCCTGGGCCTGGCTGGATGGGCTCCATGCCCATATCGGCTCCCAGATCTTTGAATTGCAGCCCCACCGCGACCTGGCCGGTGTCCTGGCCGACGCCCTGGCCCTGGCCCGCTCCCTGGGCCATCCCTGCTCCGATCTCAATGTGGGCGGGGGCCTCGGCATCCGTTACGTCAGCTGCGACGACCCCCCGTCGATCCAGCAATGGGTGGCCGCTGTCGCCAAGGCGGTGACCAGCGCCTGTGCCGAGCGGGGCCTGGCCTTGCCGCGGCTGCTCTGTGAACCCGGCCGCTCCCTGGTCGCCACTGCCGGGGTCACCCTTTACAGCGTCGGCAGCCGTAAAACGATCCCCGGCCAGCGCACATACGTGGCCATTGATGGCGGCATGAGTGACAACCCGCGCCCCATCACCTATCAATCGCGCTACACGGCCGTGTTGGCCGATCGCCCGACCGCCCCGGCCACCCAGCCCATCACCCTGGCGGGCAAGCACTGCGAATCGGGAGATGTGCTGCTCAAAGACCTGGCCCTGCCCGAAACCACTACCGGCGATGTGGTCGCGGTGTTTGCCACCGGTGCCTACAACGCTTCGATGGGATCGAACTACAACCGCATCCCCCGCCCCGCCACGGTGCTTGTGCATGGCGGCATGGCCGATGTGGTGCAGAAGCGGGAAGAGCCGGTCGATTTACTGCGCTATGACGTACTTCCCCATCGCCTTAGCACGCTAAAGTGAGAATCAAGTAGGGCTTATTGACGGCCCTGGGTGTTTGACGTGATCTGGCAGCAGCACAACGATCTGCTCCTTTTTCTTCTAGACCTTCTGTTTGCCTCCCTGTTTGTGGTCCTGTTATTGGGCCGCATAGGTGAATCACGGACCCTTTGGCTACTGCGTGGCTATTTGTTCCTGGTCTCGTTGGCCTGGCTGATCCAGCGGTTCGTGCCCCTGCCGCTCACCAGCAAATTGCTGGATGCCCTTGTCCTGGCCTGCAGCCTGGCCCTGGCGATTCTCTGGCAGGGTGAGTTGCGCCGGTTGATGGAATTGTTGGGCACCGGGCGTTTGGGGGTGCTTTGGGCCGACAGGAGCCGGGACCAACTGGTTTCAGGCTCGGTCCATGTGATCACGGAGGCCGCCGGCCGCCTGTCCCAGTCCCGCCGGGGGGCCCTGGTGGTTCTTGATCTGGGCAGCGATCTGCGCCCTGAGGATTTCCTCAACCCCGGCATCCCCCTTGACGCCAAGCTCTCGGTCGACCTACTGCTAAATCTATTTGCTGCGGACACACCTCTGCACGATGGGGCAGTATTGGTTCAGAAAAATCGCATTATCGCCGCCGGGGTGATCTTGCCCCTCTCGCGGCAGGGAATTCATCGCTACGGCACCCGCCACCTGGCGGCCCTCGGCCTCACCGAACGCCATGAGCGCTGTCTTTGTGTCGTGGTGTCCGAGGAGACCGGCACCCTCTCGCTTGCCCGCCTGGGCCGCCTGGAGCGGCCGATCACCAGCAGTCGCCTGCAGGATCTGCTCAGTGAAGCGGTGGCCTCCGTTCCAAGTGGGCGTAGCGTGGTCCAGGACACGCCGGATAACCGCGGATGAGTCGCGCCCTGGCGACAGCCTTTTCCCCCCAGAGACGGCCCCTACCCGCCGGCCTCGATCCCGAGCGGCTGCCCGCCCATGTCGCCTTGATCATGGATGGCAATGGCCGCTGGGCCCGTCAGCGCGGCCTGCCCCGGGTTATGGGCCACCGGGCCGGGGTGGAAGCCCTCAAACGCACCCTGAGGCTTTGCAGCGATTGGGGTATCGGAGCCCTCACCGCCTATGCCTTCTCCACCGAGAACTGGGCCCGTCCAGGCGAAGAAGTCACCTTCTTGATGACCCTATTTGAAAGGGTGCTGGCGCGGGAACTGGAAGCGCTCGAACGGGAACAGGTGCGGATTCGTTTTCTTGGCGATCTGGAGCAGCTGCCGCCAAGCCTGCGCCAACAAATTGATGAGGCGACCCAACGCACGGCCAGCAATACCGGCATTCGCTTCAACGTTTGCACCAACTATGGCGGCCGTCGCGAGCTGGTGCGGGCGGCCCGTCGTCTGGCCGAGCAGGTTGCCAGTGGCGAGCTGGAGGCCGCGGCCATCGATGAGGAGGCCTTTGCCGCCGAATTACTCACCGCCGGCCAGGTGGACCCCGATCTGCTGATCCGCACCAGTGGTGAGCAAAGGATCAGCAATTTCCTGCTCTGGCAACTGGCCTATGCCGAGCTGTACATCACCGAGGTGCTGTGGCCCGATTTCGATGAGGAGGCGCTGTTGAAGGCCCTGCTTGAGTACCAGGGTCGTCACCGCCGTTTTGGAGGCGTCCAGACAAGTTTATGATCCTGCGCCACGATTGGACCACCCCTGAGATCCAGGCCCTGCTCAACCTGCCGCTGGTCGACTTGATCTGGCAGGCCCAGTCCGTGCATCGCCTCGCCAATCCCGGTTATGAGGTGCAGCTGGCCTCCCTGCTGAGCGTCAAAACAGGGGGTTGCGAAGAGGATTGTGCCTACTGTCCCCAGTCGTTGCACCACAGCAGTGATGTGACCGACCGATCCGACTTCGACGTGGCAGGGGTCCTTGAGCGGGCCCGGGCGGCCCGCCAGGCCGGGGCCCAGCGCTTTTGCATGGGTTGGGCTTGGCGCGAAATTCGGGAGGGGGCGCCCTTTGAGGCCATGCTTGAGATGGTGCGTGGCGTCAGGGCCCTGGGGCTGGAGGCCTGTGTCACGGCAGGCATGGTCACCGAATCCCAGGCGGGCCGACTGGCCGCAGCGGGGTTGAGCGCCTACAACCACAACCTGGACACCAGTCCCGAGCACTACGGAGCGATCATCACCACCCGCTCCTATCAAGAGCGCCTCGAAACCCTGGCCCGGGTGCGCCAGGCCGGCATTGGGCTCTGTTGCGGGGGCATCATCGGTCTGGGCGAATCCGGCCCTGACCGGGCCTCGCTGCTGCAGGTGCTCTCCAACCTGAATCCCCATCCCGAGAGCGTGCCCATCAATGCCTTGGTGGCGGTGCCCGGCACTCCCCTGGAGGATTGCCCGCCGCTCGATCCCCTTGATGTGGTGAGGATGGTGGCGACAGCCCGCATCCTCATGCCCAAGAGTCGGGTGCGACTCAGCGCCGGTCGAGAGCAGCTGACGCGGGAAGCCCAGATCCTTTGCCTGCTGGTGGGGGCCGACTCGATTTTTTACGGCGACACCCTGCTCACCACCGCCAACCCCAGCCAACACACGGACCGCGCCCTGCTGGCAGCAGCAGGCGTCCGGATCATGGAACAGCCAAAGCCAGCCATCGCCGTGACCCCTTAGGCCCAAGCCCATGTCCCAGCAGGTCGTCAGTTTCTACCGTTTTGCCTGCCTGGAACCCGGGGACCTCATTGAGCTGCGCGATCGCTTCACCCGCCTTGGTATTGCCCTCGACCTCAAGGGCACCGTGCTACTGGCGAGTGAGGGGGTGAACGGCAGCCTCTGGGGAGCGGAATCGGCGCTGCAGACCATGCTCGCGGCAATCGAGCAGGTGCCCGGACTGGCGCCTTTGCAAATGCAAGCCTGCCCAGCGACGGCCCCGGCCTTCCGCCATTTCAAAGTGCGTCTCAAGCACGAGATCGTCAGCCTGGGCCGGGCCGACGTTCTGCCGCAGCATGGGGCTGGCATCTATGTGCCGCCAGCTGAATGGAACCAGTTAGTTGATGATCCAGACACCTTGCTGATCGATACCCGCAACTCCTATGAGGTGCGGCTGGGCCATTTCCCTGGGGCGATTCATCCGCAAAGCACCAGTTTCCGGGAATTCCCGGCCTGGACCCGCAGCGCTTTGGCGCCCTTCCTCCAGGACCATCCCAAGCGACGTTTAGCCCTGTTCTGTACCGGTGGCATCCGTTGTGAAAAGGCGACGGCGTTTTTGCTGCAGGA
>CAMDWF010000204.1 GCA_945878795.1 Synechococcus sp. UW140 | reverse complement strand
CTGGTTCGGGCAATCTGCCTGTGAACGTCCAGTTCTCCAGTGCGAGCTCGGGAAATGAGTGGAGACTAAAATGGGGCTCTTCAAAGCGCTGTTTCAGGTCATCGATCAACTGCAAGTAGTCGGCAGCGTTGCAGCGATTTTTGGGACCGTTGCGGCCGATAGTGGCGAGCAACTTTTCGCTGATGTAGCAGCGGGAGCGCTCATCGAGGCTGAGGAAGCTCCAGGGGCGGCACCAATAGAGGCCAAAGGTGAGGTTCCAAGCCACGCCGTAGTAAGCCATGGCTGCATCGAAGTCACGGCTAAACACTTCAATGGCCTATTCGGTGTCCGCTTCGGCCAGGGCCAGGCCGCTTTGAAAAACCTGCCAGAGGGCCTCGATTTGGGCGGGGTCACGGTTTTTGTCGTAGGGGAAGAACCACGACTTTTGGTTATTGAGCACCGGGATGCCTTCGAAGCTCTCCGGCACGGCCTCCTCCACTCCAAGGAAGCGGGCCAGGGCGGAGGCGATGGCCTGGCGGTTGCTGTCTCTGATGCCGCGATTGAACAGACCGAAGAGGGTGAAAGGATCGATGTCCTGGATAAAGCCCTTGCTGCCATCAACGAACTGATCACCACTGAGCAGGCCGAGGCCCTCCACACTGGGCTGGAGCTGTTGCAAAAAGGCGATCAGTTGGCTGCGATCGGCAGCGTGAGTGACCATGCCATCGGCAATGGCCTGGTAGAAACGCGCCCAACGGAAGCGCTTGTGCTCTTTGAGATCGGTGCCGAAGCGTTCCCGCCAGTAAGGGTCGTTGCGGAATCGGTCGATGTCCTGCGGTTTGTTCTGGAAGGCGAAATCGATCAGGGCATCGGTTTTCCAGTCGCCGGGGGTGACCTTCCAGATCGTGGGTTGGTAGGTGTAGAAGTACCACTCGCGGACAGGGCTAACGCGTTGCCAATGCACGCGCAGGCGGCGGCCATCCCCCATGTTTTCGGCGATCACGCCCGTGGCCTTGATCGCCATCACCGACACGGTGTTGCCCCCGGTTTCAAAATCCAGGCCGTGTTTCTTGATGTAGGCCGCCTTGATGGCGATGCGCTCGCCGGTCTGCATCGAACGCACCTGGGCCAACACCCTGCTGTTGTCGTCGAAGTCGTGCTCCCAGAGGCCCTCGTCGATGAAGCGATTGGTTTGATCGGCGCCACCGGTCATGGCACCCACGAACCAGCAGGGGGCGGACAACTGCCCAGTCAAGAATGAGTTCTGGCTCAGCATGGAACGGCTCCCGCAGGGCCGCAGGCTGGGGCCATCAACCACGCCAAACCCCGGCCTTTACTCGTCATAAAAGGCGAGAAATGACTTGAGAGCTGAGTTTTTCGACGGATCTGGCGGATCATGACTGCGGCTCGGGGTGCTGGAGCTGCAGCAGATCGAGGCGGTGGCTGGCCTGAATCTCGCGATAGCGATCCTCAGGCACCCCGGCTTCAGCCGCGTAGCGCGGCCAATCTCGAACGGCGGCGATGACCTCCTCGGCGATGGCTTCGGCTCGGCCACGCTTCAGCTGAGCGGACCGGCCCGCGGCCAGGAGGTCGGCCCGGGTGAACTGATCGCGCTTGCCATTCACGGACATCTGATGGGTGGCTGTCCAGCCGCCAGCGGGATTGAAGCTCCAGGTGATGTCGAAGGCCGGCGAAAGCGACCATTGGCCAGTGCGATCCATCAGAAAAGCGATGTTCTTGACGTGATCATCCTGATTGCGGGCCACGAGATTAAACACCATGCGCCGGTACTGCTCTTCGAGATCCCGCATCGGCAACTGTAGTTTGCGCATCACAAGAAAAGCCTGGTCGTAGCTGTAGCTGCCTGGTTCGTTGTAATCGAAGTGGGCCAGGGCTCCGAGCGACTGCATGTGCAGCTTGTTGCCGGCGGCATCGCGATCGAAGCGTCGTGTCATGAAATGGCTGCGGCCATTCTCCTCCAGCAAACGGCAGTCGCTCATGGTGATCTTCGCAGCCCGGGCCATTCGGCTGTAGGCGAGTTCAATCAAGCCATAGCCTTGGGGATCTTCAAGTTCTTTGTCCTTGTTGCCGCTCACACCATCGAACTTCAGCAACCAGTGGTTGAATCCCGGCGGAGCCTCCAGCTGGCCGGAGCGCACCTCACCAGTGCTGGGATTCCAGGCAATCAACGCCTTGGCCCTGGCCCCCCCCGCCGATGTGCCAACCCGGAGGATTGTCTGCAACGCTCGCTCCCGCTCGGGTTCCTGGAAGGAGGTGGCCAAACCCTTCTTTTGCGACAGGATCTCGGAAGCCAGGGTCACGAGGTCGGCGATCTGGATGGACCCGCTGGCTTCGGCGCTGGGCCCCTGGGCCGGCATGAATTCCAGAGCACCCATGCCCCGCTGGCCGGTGTAGCAGAGCCGCTCCACGGCATCGAAGCTCTCCGGCGTCCGGCCCTGCCGAGCCAACCAGGCGTTGATCAGGTTGTTGCCGAAGCGATCGGGCAATGAATCGGCGAGGAGCCCCGGCAGGCCACGAAAGGTGCGGCGTGGCAATTCAGGGAAGCTGTAGACGCGCTCTTCCAGCGGCATCATCAGGGGCGCCAACTGGATGCCACTGGCCAGGAACGCGGGCTCATATTCGAAGGCGGCGACACCGGTGGAATCGGTGAGAGCCACAGCGCCGATGCGTGTGCCCCAGAGTTCAACGGCCGCAACGGTCATGGCTGGCCCCAACTCCAGGAGGTGGCAGGTTTGGTGAGGCGGCGGCGACTGGCGCGCTTGCGCGTGGCTTGCTGCTGCTCCAGCAGGGCCAGGGGTGAGGGCTGGGGCTCGGGCAGCAGCTGCTCCAGCCGCTCAAGGAGATCCAGCTGACGCAGCACGCGCAGGAACAGCGAGAGCTGGGTGGCGGCAGCTCCGGATTCAAGGCGTTCGAGGGTGCGCTTGGAGATACCGGCCTGCTCGGCCAGCTGGGCCTGGGTGAGGTTGCGCTCCAGGCGCAGGCGGGCGATGCGCTGCCCCAGCTCCCGCAGGAGAGCCTCGTCACTCATCAGACGCTGGATGGGCATGGCAATGGGACTGAGTCGCCACCTTTGGCGAACTGATCAAGAATAGCAGGCTCTCCTCGTCTTATAAGTCGAATCAATAAGGCCGGCCTTCCTCCTGGTGGCCGCCTTGATGGCGATGCGCTCGCCGGTCTGCATCGAGCGCACCTGGGCCAGAGCCCTGTTGTTGTCGTCGAAGTCATGCTCCCAGACGCCTTCATCGATGAAGCGGTCTGTCTGGTCGTCGCCACGGTTGATCATGGCGCCGACGAACCAGCAGGGAGCTGATGACTGACCTTGAGCAAGGAAGGGAGATTGTGTCATGAGCCGAACAAGCATTCCCACGGCTCAAGCCCAAGGCGCTGGGTGCGGTATTCGCCGAGCTGGCGTGTTTTGTTGGTCTTGTGCATGCGGGTCGCATTGAGTGGCTTGATATGCATTAATCTTGTTGCCATTCACTAGCGAGTTCTCGCACTAGAAGCAAGAGTTTTTTGGCACCTTCTCCAATCTGCGGATCGTGGAAGCCGTGGACGGCACGATTGCGGATGGCAACAAGTTCCTTGATCTGATGAAACTGTTCGCGGGAGATCTCGCCTTGTGAGTAAAAATGATTGGTCATCGCCAGAGGCGTCATTCGCTCAATTGGGATATCGGACTGAATCGAGCGCCGCCGTATCATCCCCTCCAGGGTACTCCACAGGAACAAGAAAGATGCCTCATCAGCGCCTGCCTCAATCAGTGCTTCGGCTTGATCGGCTCGCCGCAGGGCTTCGTCATATCGAAGTAGATCGAACTCCGATCCAACCGGGAGGTCGTCGTCACCGGTAACAATTAAAAATCTCCATTCTGGATGGGCGTGAACCATCTCGGCGATCGATCTGAAGCGGTCAACCGAAATCTGACGGGAGGAACCCTTTACCTCAATGATATAATTCTGATCAGGTTCCTTTTGGGCGATCAGATCAGGTCGATAGCCACCAAGGTCAAACGGCAGCCGACTGAAATCAGGATTTACAATGACTGAAAAACCCTCTTTTTGGTACTTTTCGGCGACTCTTGCCTCAAGTTCGCTGCCAAAATTAAATCGATTTAGCGAGCCTTCAGAGTTGGTGTTCACAGCTTGTCCTCCAGGATGGGCTGGCCTGAAATTCGTACATAGACACATTCACCACCGCTTAGCAGGCCTCGAAGCAGCTGGTCTGGCCATCGAACTATATTGTAGTCCGAAACCGAGGAAAGTGAGCGGCGCCGAGATTCGACATCCGAAATCAAGATATCATCCTCATAGATGAGCCCTTTGAGAGCATCCAGAATTGGCTTGATAATATTATCCGTATCAACAGGAAACTCGCCACACAGATAGATGAGTGTTAGTTGAAGCTGGCAATCAGTGATAGGCGCTTTATCCCAGGTTTTGGCAGCCTCATCTGCTACAAATTGTTGCCATTCACGCAACCGCTGTCGCCGTCGTGCCTGCAATGAAACTGGCCGCTCAGGAATCAAGAATTCAAACTCCATCTCACCCACCCCCAAACAACCGATCCCAAGCCTCAAGCACCAGCCGCTGCGTGCGGTATTCGCCGAATTGACGAATTTCGTTGTTCTTGAGCACGCGGAAGGTTTCGCTTGGATAGTCGGGGCCCATCACGTCGGCGGGGTCGAGGATATAGCGGAGTTCATCGCGATTGAGGCCGTAGAGGTGGGCAAAGTAAGCATCCAGTTCGGCCCGCAGAATGGCTCTGCGGTCAGGATCGAAGCAAAACGGTGGCTTATCGTATTCTACTTC
>CAMDWF010000203.1 GCA_945878795.1 Synechococcus sp. UW140 | reverse complement strand
GTCCGGCATCGGTCCTGACGGTGCATCGCAGCCAGGGAAGCACGTTTGAAGAGGTGTATGTGGATGAAGATGTTTTCACCCCCGCCGATCGACTGCTGCGGCGCCGTCTCATTTATGTGGCCGTCAGCCGTGCCAGTGAGGGGGTGGTGTTGATGGCCCAGCCGGGTCCTCCAGGTCGCGAGGCGCTTTGGCTTCAGTGGCTGAAGGGAGAAAATTGAAGGCGGCTAACAATCTTAAAGCATAATAATTTGACAAATGCCACATTTTAAATGCTGGAAATTTTTTTAGCGACTCTCGGAAGTCCCAGCGATTCACTGCGCAATTGCTTAGTAAACCAAGGCCAGTAATTGGGGTAGGGAGCAGGCAGCTTGAATTTACTGATTACGAGCAAACCAAGATCAAAGCTGCACCATAAGCGAGAAGTTTCTCTCCGAAATGGACGGGGTGGTGAAATGATCAAGAATGCCCAATCATCTTGCTGGTACATCTCAGTGCCGTCTGGGCCGGGCAGTTCACCCCTTACTTGCCGGGATATCGAATTGCCGCTGTAAGTTGTTAGTGTGCCCCACTGAATAGGCCGTCGTATGCGGGCGACGGAAAGACTGAAGCAGTGAGGAATGCAATGGCGTTTTGTCGACGCTATCGGTGGAGGTGATAAGATTGTTTTCAGTATGAAGCCCTAGATTCCCTGCTCCATCCAAGCCACCAGGGATAGGGCCCAGGTGGCTTTCAGGGACGGATCTCAAACCAATCGGATCCGGTGGCCGGGATCAAGGTATTGGCCACGTTGGTCACCTGGGCATGGCGGGGCCCCTTCTCACACCAGAGGCGCAGTTCGGTGAGAGCCAGCATGGGCCCTTCCGCTTCCACTTCCACCGTGCCGTCTTGCATGTTGCGCACCCAGCCGCTGAGGCCAAGATCGGTTGCGCGTCGTAGGCAGCTGGCCCGATAGCCCACACCTTGCACTTTCCCTCGCACCGTCATGCGCCAGCGTTCGCGGGCGGCGGCAGAGCGAGGTTCTGCGGGAATGAGAAACCTGCTGCTTTCCTGTTCGGCGCGTCGGGCCCGGTTAAAGCCGCCAGGCGCCATGGAATCGCCGGGCATCCAGCCCAGTGGATGTGAAGCCAGCTTGCGTGAACGTTGCGCGAAGTCCAACCCTCGGGTCTCCTTGGTGATCCCCAACCCTCAACTTGCCACAATTCCGGTTCACCGGCCACGGGAGCTTCTGACTCCGTAACGCCAGTTTTGGCAAGCAGTTGCCAGCGGTGGAATTCGTGGCCGGTCAACGTTTCACCACGGCGGAGGACCAGGCCATTGGCGCTGACGGTGGCTTGCCGATAGCCGAGGCTCAGCTCTCCTCTTTGGGCCCTGAAGGGCAGGATGTTTGCCATCGGCTGCCAGGTCCCGGCCGAATCCTGCAAGGCTTCGCCCAGCAGCAGCAAGCCACCGCATTCGGCGATCAGGGGCAGGCCCGCATCCACTGCGGCCGCTAAATGGCAGAGGCTGCGACGCGCCTGACCCAGTTGGGCGCCATGGAGCTCGGGATAACCGCCGGGCAGCATGACGGCGGCGCAGGCCTGGGGCAGGGGTTCGTCCGCAAGCGGGCTCCAGGGGATCGAATCGAGGCCGACGGCCGTCAGGAACTCGGCGGTTTCGGCATAGCGAAAATGGAATGCCGCATCGGCGGCGATAGCCACCTTCGGTCGTTGGCTCAAGGGCAGAGAGCGAAGGCGTTCGCGGGGGGCGACTTGATCGAGACTGTGGCGGATGGGGTCTTCGTTGCCTGGTTGGGGCGGCTCCATCAGGGCCCAAAACCGTTCCATGTCCAGGTGCCGTTCGGCCAGCGCTGCCCACTGGGCCAGTCGCCCGTTGAAATCGGGCAGATCGCTGGGGGGCAGAAGCCCCAGGTGGCGTGAGGGCAGATCCAGGCAAGGGTCGTGGGGCAACGATCCCAACAGGGGCATGCCCAGGTCGGCGAGGGCTTCAGCCAGAAGGGCCTTGTGCCTTTTACTGTTGACGCGATTGAGCACCACCCCTGCCAGCCGCACCTGGGGGGGGCCATGGTCACGGAAGCCCCGCACGAGGGCCGCCAAAGATCCAGCCTGACGGGAGGCCTCCACCACCAGGACCACTGGTAGATCAAGCAGCTGGGCGACGGCGGCCGAACTGCCTTCGCTGCTGGGACCACGACCATCGAATAGACCCATCACCCCCTCCACCAGCACCCGATCGGCCTGGCCGCCATGCCAACGGAAGCTGCGTCGAACCCAGTCCTCGCCACAAAGCAGGGGATCAAGATTTCGGCATGACAGCCCAGCCACCTGGGAGAGCAGCTGGGGATCCAGGTAGTCGGGGCCCACTTTGAAGGGCTGTAGCCGGGCGCCTCGGGCGCGGGCGGCGGCGGCGAGGCAGAGGGTTACAAGGGTTTTGCCACTGCCGCTGCAGGGGGCCCCGATCAGGCAGCTCAAGGCTCAGAAAGAAGTTGCGCGGGGCTCAGCCTGGCAGCAGCCTGGCGGCCATCGGTGCCGCGGCGGCCAACAACGGATTGGTGGAATCGTGGCTGCCGGCCAACAGGCGGGCCATTTCCATCTCCTCGCTTTCCAGGGGAAGGGGCACCACATCTTCAGCCAGCTCCATGGCGGCCATACCACCGGATTCAAGTCGCATGCAGCCTCCCGACTCGGAGCAAAGGATGACGCACAGGGGCGGTTGATCCTCGGGATTGCAGATCAGTCGGAGCCCAAGGATGGCTCCGGGGTGGGTCTTGGCCACACCCACGGGCACGGGCATCAGCCGAAACCGTACGGCCACGCCATCGGTGCGTTCAAATTCGGCACTGACGCCTACGCCATTGCCATCGTCGGCGACGCTGGAACTGTTGATTAAGTGCCAGCCGAGTCGGTCCGCCATCCAAGCGGCCAAAAGCAGACCCTTGACTAGATGGTGTCCCTCGACATCGATGTCGAGCTGAACCACATGGTTGAGGGCAGGGCGCCGGGCTGGGGGGTCAAAGACCATGGCCAGCGATTCGCGCCAGCTGCGCAGGCGCAGCCAGTTGAGGTCATTGACCGCCTGGCCGGCTTCAATGCGGGCCAGCAGGACATCCAGGCAACGCCTGGGTTGGCCCAGGGAGGTGTCAATCACGAGGCGCCGCGGCATGGGCGCCAGGGCCTCCAACATCTCGGGGGGTTCGTCCAGGCTGCTGTTCCACCACACCCAGCAGGGCAGCTCCGGGGCGACCAGAGGCTCGATCAAGGGCAGGCCCTGGTGCAGGGATCCCATGCCCCCCCGCAGGACCACGACATCACCGCAGGCGGCCCCCGCCCCACCCTCCTCGGGCAGGGGGCAGTAGGCAGCCACCATGGTTTCCAGGGGGTGGTCCGCGGCCAGGGTCGGCGCCACGGTGATCAGGCGCCGTGGCATCTGGGCACTGATCGCACTGGCCACGAAGCGTCCGCGCAGATCTTCGGCTTTGTGGTCGCCTGGCAGTTGGCCGAGGCGCCAGGCCAGGGCGGGATCCATCGGAGCTGTACTCGGTGGCAGATCCAAGGCCGCCACAGAAGTGCGGGCCGCCTCCAGCAGTTCGGCGTTGAGGAGACCGGTGATCGGTCCGCCGAGACGGCCACTGCGGATCAGTTGCTGCTCAAGCCAGGCCGGATCCCAGACCACCAGTGTGAAGGTGGCGGCACCGTTGCTGCCGGCCAGATCGCCACTCCACAGTTGTTCCAGATAGGAGGTGAGATCGGCGGGGGGGAGCTCCAGGGGGGCCTGGAGCGTGAGCTGGGCGGACATGGCTCGCGGCTGTTGGAATCGGTTGGCAGGGGAAGTCGGTGCGATGGTCCCGATGTTTCAGGGCCGTCGCCAGCCCAGGCCGTCATCGGCCAGCAGGGAATCGGCTGCGGCCGGTCCCCAGGTTCGGGCTTCGTAGGGATGGACCGGCAGTCGCCAGGGGGCCTCTTCGATCAAGGCGAGCAGGGGGGTATAAAGACGCCAGGCTGCTTCCACCTCATCACTGCGGGTGAACAGGGTGGGTTCGCCCAGCATGGCGTCGGCAAGGAGGCGGACGTAGCCCTCGTCGGAAGGTTCACCGAAGGAGTCGTCATAACTGAAAGCCATATCCACGGGGCGGCTGCGCATGCCGGAGCCCGGAGCCTTCACCTCAAATTTGATTTCCGCACCCTCATCGGGTTGAATCCGCAGAATCAACTGGTTGGGGGTGGGTGCCCCACCGGCCGCATCAAAGAGATGGACCGGGGCTTTGCGGAAGGTCAGGACCACTTCGGAGAGGCGCTTGGGCAGTCGCTTGCCGGTGCGCAGATAGAAAGGCACGCCCTGCCAACGCCAGTTGTTGATGAACACCTTCATGGCTACATAGGTTTCGGTGGTGCTGTTGGGGTTCACTCCCGGTTCCTGGCGGTAACCGCTCAGGGGCTGGCTACTGGTGCCACCCGAGCCGTATTGACCCCTCACACAACATTTCCAGGGTTCATTTTCATCGGCCAGATGGGCAGCTTGCAACACCTTGGCTTTTTCATTGCGAATCGCCTCTGGATCGAAGCGACCTGGCGGTTCCATTGCTGTTAGGGCCAGAATCTGAGTGAGATGGTTTTGCACCATGTCCCGCAGGGCACCGGAGGATTCGTAATAGCCGGCCCTTTCTTCAACGCCGACGGTTTCGGCAGCGGTGATCTGCACATTGGCGATATAGTTTCTGTTCCATATCGGTTCAAATATCGTGTTGGCAAACCGCAACACCAGGATGTTCTGAACCGTTTCTTTACCCAGATAATGGTCGATGCGGAAGACCTGGCTTTCCTTGGCACAGG
>CAMDWF010000202.1 GCA_945878795.1 Synechococcus sp. UW140 | reverse complement strand
TGGAGCACCCTGTCACCGAAATGGTGACGGGCATTGATCTGATCGCCGAACAGCTGCGGATTGCCGGCGGTGAACCAATCAGTGTGCTCCAAGATGAGATCAAGATCCATGGCCATGCCATCGAATGTCGTATCAACGCTGAAGACCCAAGTCACAATTTCCGGCCCACACCTGGTCGTATCACTGGTTGGTTGCCTCCTGGTGGCCCTGGGGTGAGGGTCGACAGTCATGTTTATACAGGCTATGAAATTCCACCCTTCTACGATTCTTTGATCGGCAAATTGATCGTATGGGGGGTTGATCGCGATGCCGCCCTGCGACGCCTGCGGCGGGCCCTATCTGAATGTGCCATTACAGGCATCCCCACCACCATCGACTTTCACCTCGCCCTGCTCGATCGCCCGGAATTCCAGCGTGGTGACATCCACACCAAGTTTGTCGAACAGGAAATGCTCTCCCCCTGAAGGGCCGGCGGTGCCCCCTCAGGCAAGGTTCGTGCTGACTTGTCTCAACAACTGGGTGACGAGGCCCTGCTGGCCCACCAGCAGCTCCCTAAGAAGACTGGTGAGGCCCACCCAGATCACGGGCGCCACATCGACGCCGCCGATCGGCTGGATCCAACGGCGAGTCGGAGCCAACAACGGCTCCGTAGGCACCCGAATCCAACGCAGGACGCCCCGTTCGAGGTCGAGCTGGGGGTACCAGGTGAGCACGATGCGGAACAAGAACAACAGGGTCCAGAGCCCGAGCACGGTGCCGAGAGAAAGTTGGAGCAATTGCAGCGCCTCAGGAGTGGCCGTCACAAAGCTCTAAGCGAACAAGGTCTGATCGTAGGAACTCACCGGGCACTGCCTAGGATCACCTGCGTTCGCAGCGGCCTCACTGCCATGACCCCTTCCCTGGGCAATTTCCTCAGCAGCCTCGTCTATGGCGCCATGATCGTGGTCATCCCAATCTCCATCGCCCTCTTCTTCATCAGCCAGAACGACCGCGTGGATCGGCGCCTCTGAGCCCGACTCAGCTGGAAATTCGTCTTGACGTTGCCTAGAGTGGCGCCAACCTGGAGTCTCGTGAGATCCGACCTTGGTCAACGCCAGCCTTAATTGGGCCAGTATCGTCGGCATCGTGCTGGCGGTAGGTGGAGCATTCCTCTATTTTATGAGGAACTTCAAGCCCGCTCTCGCCAGGGACTACGACGTTTTCTTTGCGGCCGTAGGTCTACTTTGTGGCGGAATTTTGTTTTTCCAAGGCTGGAGACTCGACCCTATCCTCCAGTTCGGCCAGTTCCTTCTAGCGGGAACCACTGTTTTCTTCGCTTACGAAAGCGTCAGGCTGCGGGGCATCACCACTGAACAGGCGCGCCGCTCCTCCTTTTTTGACGATGAGGAGCCCCAGCCATTGCGCGGTCGCGGTTGGGGAGAGTTTGGGCGGGACTGGGATAGAGAACGGGATGTCGACCGTTTCGAGGACCAGGACTCCATACGACGCCGTATTCCCACCCGGGCAGAAGAAGACGACTTCTACAGGCCCCGCCGCTCCAGTCGGGCAGCCATTCCTGAACAGGCTGCCAGCCGCCTTGGTGGTCGCTCTGATGACTGGGATTCAGAACCCAGGCGGGATGCCGTGGTTGATCCGCAGGACGCCAGCCGCTACCGCCCTGCACCTAGCCCCCGCAGTGGCAACCAAGAATTCGGTGAACGCCGCCGAGACCGAGACGGCCAACAGGACGCCAGGCGCGGTAGCCGTCCCACGCCTGTCACCGATCCGACCGCCCGATCCAGCCGCCGGCCCACTCCTGCCAGTTCGTCTGCCGCCACTGGTCTTTCCCCAAGTGGCGTTCCCGAAGGGACACCGCTGAGCGGCAAACCCAAGGTGACAAATGCTGTGAGTGATGCTGACTACTCGCCACTTCCAAGGCAGTCAAGCCCCCGCAGCCGTCCCGAGGGTCCGGCAGCAGTGCCTCCAAGCTCCTCCCGCGATCCCCGAGCCTCCCGCAGCCCTAGCAGCAGGGACAACAGCTCCCGCTTTGACGATTGAAAGTCTGGCTGACGCCCCTGGTTCTGCTGGCGATCAACCTTTTAGCGGTGGGCTGCGGAGATTTTGGTTTGCATCGGCGACGGGTCGGTCCTGCCGGCCTTGCCCTCGGCGGCCAAGATCGAGAGCAACCCGCCCTCAGCGGCCAGGGTGAATGGCTGGCAAGTGTTGTCGAACGCCACGGTCGTCAGACAGTGATGATGCAAGCCCAGCCCTCTGGCGCTGAGCTTTCACTGCCGTGGCTACGCCGCTTTGAACCCCACGAATCCCCATCGTTGAGCTGGAATGGCCGCTATCTGGCCTTGGTGGGCCAGGAGGGTGACAAGAGACGAGTTCTGATTTTGGACCGAGCCAGCGGCCGCTTGCTGCCTTTACAGCTACCGGGAGATCTCCAACCCGAACAACTGAGCCTGGCCCCGGATGGACGCCGTTTGGCCCTCGCAGGCATTTCCCGGGGCCGCCGACTGGTCCAGGTGTTTGACCTGGCAAACCTGATCGAACCGGATCTACCCCGGGGGCTGGCCATCGGCACCATGGTGAGCCCCACGGTCCCATGATCAAAGGGTGGTGGAGCCGCAAAGTTCTGCGACTGGGGTTGGTCGCTGGAGGGATGGGGGCACTGGCCCACCTGACGGGCTGCATGGGAACCGTTCCCCAACCGGTATTCCCCCTGGATCGGCGCCTGGAGGAGCTGGGTCCCAGCCGAGCCCCGAGCCTGGCGGGGCCTTGGCTGGCCCTTATCTCCAACCGTGGCGGCCGAGACCAGGTGGTGCTGCTGAATGTGGAAGATCAGCGGCCCGTGCCCCTGCCCGGTCTCAACCGGCCGGATGCCCAGCCGTTGAGTGTGGGGGTGGAAGCGAAGGGAGAACGGTTGGCCTTGGTAAGGCAGTTGGAGGGAAGAACCGAACTACTGGTCTACCGGCGCCGCCTGATGAGCAGCCAGTTGATCGCCATGAATCCCCCAGGGGTGCCCAGGCGGGTAATACTGCGGGCAGACGGCCGGGAATTGGCGGTGGAAGTCAGCCGCGATGGCCACTGGCAGGTCGACCTAATCGAAATTCCCTGACCGGGCCAGGGGCCAACCCAACCTCAAGGCACCAAGCCGGCCCAGTGCAGAAAACTGTCGCGACTGAGGGTTTCGATCAACAGCACTGCTGAAAAACCAAGCATGGCGAAACGACCATTCACCCTTTCGGCGTAGGCGCTCCAACCGAATTCCGGCACATCACCGGTGGTAGCACTTGTGGCCGGGGGCACCGGCGCAGCATCCGTCCTAGGCTTCGCTTCAACGTTGTCGACGGGTTCTAAGGGGGTTGAGGGGGTCATCAGGGACTTCAGCGACCGAATTGATAGCTTGAGGATGGCATCAGGCGCCAGGAACTGGTGCCATCCAACTCCAGCACGGTGTCGTGATAATCCCGCAGGGTCGGGCGATGACCGACGCTGACAAAACCCATGTCCAGACTTACTAGCATCCCATAGAGCGCCTGTTCTGTGGCTACATCCAGGGCACTGGTGGCCTCATCCAGCACGACAAAGCGAGGAGAGTTGAGCAGCAGCCTGGCAAAACCCAGGCGCTGTTGCTCGCCCAGAGAAAGCAGCCGGGGCCAGTCCTGCTTGATGTCGAGATCGGGATAACGGCGTACCAAGTCGGGCAGACGTACCTGTTCGAGAACGTGGCGCAACTGGTCATCGCTGAACTTTTCTGGAGACTGGGGATAACAGAGCTGTTCCCGCAGGCTGCCCAGCAACATGTAAGGCTTCTGAGGAATAAACATAAGTTCACCCTCCGGCGGCCGCTCAACTTGGCCCGCCGCCGGAATCCAGAGTCCGCTGACCAAGCGTAAAAAGGAGGTCTTGCCACAGCCCGAAGGCCCTACCACCAGCAGGCGATCGCCAGGGGCAATCGTCAAATTGAGATCACGGATCAGGTGGCGGCCACTGCGAGGGGGCACCAGATCGACATGGCGCAGCACAATCGCGTCGCTGAACTGACTGGCCTCAACCCCAGCGCCTGAGACGGGCGCTGGGTCGAGGAGATTATGACCCCCAGCCAAGGAATCGATTTTGCTTTGGAACCCTTCCAAGCGACTGATGGAAGCAGAAAATGCCGCCAAACGATCGACATTGTTTACGATATAACTTACTGAAAAGAGAACCTGGGAAAAAGCAATGGTGGCCTGACCAAATACACCAAAATCGACTTGCTTGGCAAAATAAATTGGAGCAATGACCAACCAGGGAAGGAAACGGGAGAAATAATCATAGGAACGCTGAATCACACTTATGAGAGCCTCCCAGACAATCAGTCGGTTGTAGTTACTGATCGCTCCCCCCAGGCGCCTCTGAGCTTCCTTACCTTCCTGGGCTTCACCTCGATAAAAAGCTATCGACTCGGCATTATCACGGATGTGAACAAGTCCGTAGCGGAAATCGGCCTCAAGCTTGAGCTGTTGATAATTGAGTGCCACAAGACGCCGACTTGCAAACACAATCAAAGCCGTGCCGGATATCGAATATACAAGCAGCAACAGGGCCAATCTGGAATTAATACTCCAGAGCACCAGAACAAAACTAACAAAGGTAAGCAAGGCGGAGAGAATTTCTACCGAGACACTCAGGCTTGTATTTGTAAAACTCGCTGTGTCCTGGGAGATGCGCTGGTCAGGATTGTCGATCTCCTCAGTACTTTCGTCATTGGGATTGAGCTCGTAATAGGCACGATTGCTCAAGTAACGTCCCAAAAGGCGGCTACTTAACCATTCTCGCCACAACAAACCAAGACGGGGAATCAGATAGGCTTGCAACGCCCTGATAGGCAGCGCGAGCATCAGACAAAACGCATA
>CAMDWF010000201.1 GCA_945878795.1 Synechococcus sp. UW140 | reverse complement strand
GGTGGCCCTCGAGATCCGGGTTGCCCTCCTCAAGCTCCCTGCCCGCCCCAAACTCTCGGCGGAGGGTCCCTGGCAGATAAGTGACCGAGCCGGCCACCTGCTTGCCCAGGGGGGTGCAGGGGACGCCCCTGACCTGGAGGGCCTGGTGGCCGCCAATGCCGAGGTTTGGATGCGCAGCAGCGCTGAGGGTGCCTTGCAGGCCGACGGGCGGGCCTATGGCGGCCTGTTCCGGGTCCTGAGGGCTGCGGATGGGTTCCAGGTCGTCAACCACCTCTCGCTTGAGTCCTACATCAGTTCGGTGGTGGGCGGGGAAATGCCCAGCTCTTGGAACATGGAGGCCCTCAAGGCCCAGGCCGTGGCCGCCCGCTCCTATGCCATGGCCCACATGGCTCGTCCGGCGGATCAGCACTGGCACCTGGGTGACACAACACGCTGGCAGAACTACGAAGGCCTCAGCAGCGTGAGTAGCCGCACCCGGCAGGCCACCTCCAGCACTGCAGGAGTCATCTTGAGCTATCAGGGCGGCATTGTCGAAAGTCTTTACGCCGCCACCCAGCAGATCGTCGACGAGGCCCATGGCCAGCTGGGGGCCAGCATGAGCCAGACCGGGGCCCAGGAGTTGGCGCAAAAAGGCATGCGCTTCAATGAGATCCTGGGTCGCTACTACCAAGGGGCTTCCCTGGCACGGTTGCAGGCTGGTGCGAGCTGAAAATTACTGGCACCGAGCCTCCCAGGTCTCCCAGGAGGCCCTGCGGCGTGGTGCCCTGGTGCCCTTGGCGACCGAGGAAATCCTCGATCCCCGCCTGGCTCCCTTTCGGCTGCGCACCCTGGATGGTTTGCCGCCCCGCCACCTGAGGGAATGGGGACCCCGCCCCAACCCATTTCTGCCCTGGGAACCGCTGCTGCAGGTCGACCAACTTGAGGAAGGCCATGTCGTGTTGCTCAACAAATATCCGGTCCAGTCCTGTCACCTGTTGGTGATCAGCGGGGAATGGAAACCGCAGCAAGGTTGGTTGGAGGGGACGGATTGGCGGGCGGTGGCGAGGGTCGCCGCCGACACCGGCGGACTCTGGTTCTTCAACAGTTCGGCGCTGGCCGGCGCCAGCCAGCCCCATCGGCACCTACAACTGCTGCCCCGCCAAGGCGACGAACCCAGCTGTCCCCTGGCCGAATTGATCGCCCAACAGCTACGGCAGGAACAAGCACCTTGGCCGTGGGCCTATCGCCTCAGCGCCCGCCAGGATCCCATCGGCGGTTTGGATCTGGCCGAGCTCTATGCCTGCCACTGCCGCGATCTGGGACTGGGGGAGCCTTGGCTCCACGACCAACCCCTGCATCCCTACAACCTCATTTTTGATGACAGCTGGTTTCTGACCGTGCGCCGACTGCGGGAGCACTGTGCGGGCTTCAGCGTCAATGGGCTCGGCTTTGCCGGCTACCTGCTTGGCACCCATCGTTCGGACCTGAACTGGCTGCAGCAAAAGGGTCCCTGGGCCCTGTTGGAGGCGGTGGCGGCCCCAGCCGGCTGAGCCGATCAAGCGATTTCCGTAATTTCACGGTTGGCAGCAGGGGCAAAACCGAGCTTTCTGGAAAGGCGGGTTGTTCATGAAGGAACGGATCTGGAACCAGGCCCCATCGCTTGGAATCAGGTATTTCCAAACTCAAATTAGCCCGCTTATTTTAATACTTTATTTTCTTTTTTATCGCCATGATCAGGACCCATTCCCCCCAGCTCCGTCCCTCGCTTGCCCTAGCCACACCCCAGCTGCGCCAGCGTAATCGTCGGGTTGAAGCACACCGCCAACTGGTGCGCCCCCTCGCTGTTCATTACGCCCAACTTAGCCGGGAATCCAGTGAGGATCTGCAGCAAGCGGGCATGCTCGGCTTGATTCGTGCCGCTGAGCTTTATAGCCAAGAACGCCAAACACCCTTTGAGGCCTTCGCTCGCCCCCATATCCGCGGCGCCATTCTGCATTACCTGCGTGATGTCTCACCCCTGGTTCGCCTGCCCCGCCGCCAGGCCGAACTTCAGGATCGGGTCTTGCAATGGCAACGGCAGCAAGGCCCCTGTCTCAGTAGTTCCGACATGCTGGCGACCATGCAGCGGGAACTTGGACTCAGCCCAGGGCAGTTGCTGTTGCTGGAACGCAATTGGGCCATGAATAGACCCGCCAGCCTCGAACCTGAAATGCTCGAAGATCTGGCGAGTGAGGAGGAATTGGGGTTGGCCGAGACGGCCACGGCTCCTATGACCGTAGGGGCGATGCTCGAAGTGCTCGACCCCCGTCAGCAACTGATCGTGCGCCGGGTGGTTATCGAAGGCTGGAGCTACCGCAAGCTTGCCGCCGAGCTTGACGTGAGCCCCATGACCGTGCAACGACAGTTGCGCAAGGGACTGGAACGCCTGCGTCAGCACCTCGATGGCGTTACTGGGGAGCGTCCCTGGTCTCCACCCAAGCCGATGCGCTCCCAGACCCGCCAGCGCCCGGTGCCGGACGACGCATCTGTTCTTCAAGCGTGTTAATGGCGGCATTGAGCCCGGCCAGCTGACGTTCGATGCCATCGCGCCAGTGGGTCAAAAGGCGGAGTTTGCGCTCTTGGTGGCCGCGCCAGTAGCTCTCACCTGGCTCGCTGGGAGCGCAGAAACCAAAGGGAAACAAGGGAAGCATCGCTGCGGTCAGTTGTTTCTAGCGGGTTTCAAGGGGGAGCTGGCCGATGAGTTCCCAACCGCCAGTGCCGGGTTACCGTCACTTCCCTTTGGTAGGGGGAACCGGCATGATTACTACCTATGCTCAAAGCTGGATGACCTTCGCCAGCGCCATGAACAGTGGCCGCCTTGATAGGGCCGGGGGGGCAAGTGCCTAGGACTCCTGAGTCAACGTGACCGAGCCTGAAAAAGGGGCCAAACGGCGTTTCACCCTGGAGCTCACGCTCGAACGCCTGTCCCAGATCGATGACCTTAAAAAGGAATGGGGCTTGCGCAATCGCGGTGATGTCCTCGAACGGCTGCTTGAAACTCTCTTCGCTGCGGACCCCGCCGAAGCGGAGGTCGTCCAGCTCGACATCCTCGGAGCTGGAGTCGTCAGCACCCCAGACGACAGGGCCGGCGGCGCCAGCCCAAGCGCCACCGATCCATTCGACAACCAGTCGGCCCTGGTGTTGGTCGGACCTGGCATCGAGCCGGAAGAGCCCACCGGCGAAATTATCCTGCATCCCTCCCGGGCCTTGGGCGACAGGGTCGTCCCAGGATCTGAAGCGGAACCCTTCCCCCCCGGTTCCCCAGCGGGGACGACCTCGAACCATGGGTCCCAAGCCGCGAACAGCGAGACGCGTCCTGGCGGCATCGACCTGCCAGGATTCGTGCGCCGTCGCAGCGATGAACTGCGTCGCAGCCTCAGGTCCGATCCGCCCGCCCCTGGCCACCATTCCGTTCTCCCTCCCCTGCCTCTGGGGGACCAAGTGGTCCAGGAGGCCCAACAAGCGGCACGGCAGCAATGGCAAGATCTTTACGGCCACGCCGCCAACGCGGCGGTTCTGGAGGCGGCCATGGTGTGGCTGGCCCAGGATATCTGGCCCCAGGCAGAAGTTTGCGAGGGTCGCCCTTTCACCTGGTCTGCTGCTTGCACCCTGATGGGCCAGCTGGTGCCCGATTGGGGATCCAGCCCCCCGAGTTTCGAGCGGGTGATGGTTACGGCGGGTCTGCTCGAAGACCCATACAGCGCCGCCACCCTGACCCTGCGCATACCCACCCTAATCCACCGCTTTGTGCATCGCTTCCGGCGGCGGCGGCGCGGCACCTCCTTCCAGACCCTGGAGCACACCATGACCCTGCAGGGGGCCTTGAAGCTGTTGCAACTACCGACGGGCCCAGGTCATCGGCTCACCCTGGCCCAGATTCGCGAGGCCTATCGGGAAATGGCCCTGCAGCACCATCCCGATTCGGGCGGCTCCCTGGAGGAAATGCGCCGGGTCAACGAAGCCTACCAACTTCTCAAAGAGCTGTATCGCCAGCCCGAGCGGCGCGAAGCGTAAGTCTTAATAGTCTCATTCAAGACTTAACACTGGTCTTTTATTAAGACAAAATTGGGATCTAAAAGTCCAAATTGAGACCCATCAATAGTCTTGGTTTGGGGGTCATTGGAGATCCATGGGAAATGATTCGAGCTCACTCCCCTGTCGACACAAAGCCCCATCAGGAGGCAAACCGGCGCAACCGACCAGAAGCTGTCTCATTAATCTTAGCCAAGACTTATGCTTGGTCCCATGTCAATACTCATTCAGGCTTCACGAGACAAAAGCCTATGCCCCGATCGACAAATTTCTAGTCGCTAGATCACTAAAGGACTGCTATGCGTCCCACTAGAAATGCATTCATTTGGTGATTGAGCCATCTACCTCTTGGGATCCTGGTTCCAGCCCCGAGGATCTCTTCAGGCGGGTTATGACCTGGCCACTGGGCTTTCGTTCCCCTGGTGGCAGGCAGCAGCGCCGTGCCTTGCCCACGACCTGGAGCGCCGCACAGAGTGCTTCTCAGCAGGTGTCTTGGCCAGAACTGGACAAAGCGATCTACAAAAGACCTGCGGTGCAGGCAGCTTGGAAGACGCGTACCTGCTTTAAACACAGATACGCAACTCAAAAAGCTGGTTTCATCGCTCAAGCCACGGCGTGGCCATGCTCCAGTGCGGACCACAAAAGCCAAACATTTGTCGCAGATGAGTCCATTAATGGGTCTATTGGCAATTCCTAGATGAGACTTATGGTTCATTCCTGGGTCCAGGGTCAAGTTGGCAGTCAGATGCGGATGGGATTGGACAGGGCGGCTCTGAACGGGATGAGATGAGATGAGATCAGATCAGGCCGGACGTGATCGGACTGGAGCTGATGAAAGGTGATGGCAAGGGATGGGAGCGGAGCGGCTGGCGATGTTGGCTTGACTTGAACTAGAGCAAGCCCAGCGACCAAGCAAAAGGAAT
>CAMDWF010000200.1 GCA_945878795.1 Synechococcus sp. UW140 | reverse complement strand
TGCCCCCGGGAACCTTGCGTAACGCCAATGGACCCGAAGATGCAGCCACGCTTTGGCAGGGGACGCCAGGGACAAAGAAACGGCCGTAGCTTGCCGCCATGCAGCAGCCCCCTCTCCAGGACCGTCTCGGCCGCCCCCTCGGCGTGGTGCGCCTGTCCCTTACAGCTCGCTGCAACCTGAATTGTCCCTACTGCCGCCCCGAGGGCAAGGATCTCCCCGGGCTGCTGGGGGTGGAGGAACGGCGGGAGCTGGTGGCCGCCAGCGTCGATCTGGGCGCCCACACCCTGCGTTTGACCGGAGGCGAACCGCTGCTCGATGGCGACCTGGAGACCTTGATCAAGGTGTTGCAACCGCTGCGGCCCCGGCTCAGACGCATCGCCCTCACCAGCAACGGGCTGCTGCTCTCGGCCGAGCGGGCCAAGGCCCTGCGCAAAGCCGGGCTTGACAGTGTCACCCTCAGCCTCGATGGCACCGATGCCACCAGCGTGGCGCGGATGAGTGGACGTCGGGATGGGGGCTGGGTGCTGGAGCAGGTTTTGGCCGCCATTGAACATGCCCGCTCGGCGGGCTTTGATCCGGCCCAGGGTGGGTTGAAGTTGAATGCCGTGATCCAACGCGGCGTCAACGAGGACCAGGTGCTTCCCCTGGCCTCCCTGGCGCGCCAACGGGGGCTGGAATTGCGCTTGATCGAATACATGGATGTGGGCAACCGCAACGGCTGGCACCCAGACCAGGTGCTGGCTGCCGCCACCATGGTCTCCCGCATCGACAGCCACTGGCCCCTGCAGCCCCTCGGGCGGGAGGCCAACGCCACCCACCGGCGCTGGCGCTATCGCGATGGGGGAGGGATGGGGGCCGCTGATGCCCTCCCCATCAGCACCATCGCCTCGATCAGCGAACCCTTCTGCGGCGACTGCAACCGCCTGCGCATCACCGCCGATGGCTTCGCCTACCCCTGTCTCTTTGCCAGCAGCGGTACGGACCTGCGGCCCTGGCTGAGGCCTTGGCCCCAACCGGCCTCCCTGCGCCTTGCCCTGGCCGATCTCTGGCACTCGCGCAGCGATCGCTACAGCGAAGAACGGGCCGAGCTGAGGGGCAGTACAACTCCCGATTCCAGCCTGCCCCCCCACGCCGAGATGGCCTACCTGGGTGGCTGATTCGGGTCTTCACCGAGGCGGGGTAGCAGTTGCACCAGGTTGCAGGGACGGCAGTTGTCATCCAGCTGGGCGCGGATGAGCCGATCCCAGCCCGTCAGCACAGCATCAAGGGAGCCGGGCAGAACGAACACGATGGTGCCGTTGGCCACTCCCGCCAGGCAGCGGCTCTGCAGGGCGCTGGTGCCAATCGTCTCGAAGGAGAGCACTCTGAAAAGTTCACCGAAGCCGTCGATGGTCTTGTCCAGCAAGGGCGCCACCGCTTCAGGGGTGCCATCGCGCCCCGTCAAGCCCGTTCCGCCACTGCTGATCACCACCTGTACGGCGGGGTCGGCGATCCAGCGACTCACCTCAGCGCGGATGCGGTAGCGGTCGTCGGGCACCAAGCGCCGCTCGGCCAGCTGATGGCCGTCCTCCAGCAGGCGTTGCTGGAGGGCATCCCCGGAGGGATCGTCGTTGAGGCTGCGACGGTCAGAGACCGTGAGCAAGGCGATGGCAAGACCCACGATCGCTTCCGGGTGCTAAGGGCCCATTGTGGGCGGCCAACCGGCGGCCGCAGGGGGGAAGGCGGGCCCCCGGGCTGCAGACTGATGTCATGGGCTTGAGGTGGGCGAAGCCATGACTTCTGGGGAACTGCGGGTGCGCCTGTTCGCAGGACTGCGGGAGGAGGCTGGCTGGCAGGAACGGAGCCTGGTCCACCAAAGCGGCATGACCGCAGCGGCAGTGTGGAAGTTGTTGAATCTCGGCGGCACCGCTCCCCCCGCCACGGTGCGGGTGGCGATCAACCATGAATTTGCCGCCCTCGACACCCCCTTGGCCAACGGCGACGAAGTGGCCTTCCTGCCGCCGATCAGTGGAGGCTGAGAAGTGTCCCCCCACCCTCTCGCCGTTCTTTTGGATGTGGAGCTGTTGGTCGCCCCCTTCGACCCCCTGACCAGCCTGGCAGCCTGGCAGGCCCGCTTAATGGTGGGGCTGCCCTCAATCGCCGCAGCCGAAGCCCACTTCATCGGTCGGGTAAGACCGGTGACCTCCGATGGCTCCCCCCTGGAGGCGCTGGAGCTGGAGCACTATCCGGGCATGACAGAAGGTCGGATTGCGGCGTTCAGCCTGGCCCTGGCGCACCAGCACGGAGTCGCTGCGGTGCTGGTGCGGCATCGTGTAGGTCGCCTCAAGCCCGGCGAGCCCATTGTGGTTGTGGCGGTGGCGGCTGATCGGCGCGGGCCGGCCCTGCGCTGCTGCCAGGAGCTGCTCGAAACACTCAAACACGAGGCGCCGTTCTGGAAACGGGAATGGGTCAATGGCTGCGGCCACTGGGTGGCGGGGAACACTCCCCTCTGAGCCTCAGAACAGTGGCCGACGCAGCAGCCGGGCCCACAGCTGAATGCCAGGCTCAAGGGTGCCGGTTTCGGCGGAGATCTCCAACAGCAGATCTGCCCCCTGCAACGAGCCGATGCGGGAGGAGGCCTGGCTGCCCTCCAGCCGCGCCAGGGGTTTACCCTCCCCATCCACCTCCAGGCGGGCCCGGGCCAATTCCGGCCGACCGGGCCGACGCTCGCAGCGATCCGCCAGGGTCACCCGCAGCCGCAGGGGGACTTCGGGCACGGCACCCTCCAGATGTTGCAAGGCGGGCCAGAGCAACTCCAAGGCCGTGATCGCGGCGGCCACCGGATTACCGGGTAGGCCGAACAGGGGCACATCGCCCAGGTGGCCAAAGGCAAAGGGACGCCCGGGGCGCAAGAACAATTTCCAGAAGTCGACCCGGCCCCGCTCGGCCAGCAAGGGCCTGATCCAATCGCTGTCTCCAGCCGAAACCCCACCGGTACTCACCACCACATCCGAGACGCTGGCGAGGTCACCAAGGGCTTGGCCCAGGCGCTTGGGCTCATCGGGCTCCCAGCGCGTCGCGGCCACGGGGTAACCGAGCCGCAGTAGCAACGCCCCGAGCAGGGTGCCATTGCTTTCCCAAATCTGGCCGAAGGCCCGTTGGCAGCCCGGCGCCACCAGTTCATCGCCGCTGACCAGCAGACCCAGCCGGGGGCGCTTCACCACTTCAAGGCGTTCGACACCGCAGCCGGCCAGCCGCCCCAGATCGGCCGGCCCCAGGCGCTGGCCTGCGGGCAGCAGCAGGTCCCCCTGGGCCCCCTCCTCATCGGCAGGGCGAATCCAGCGGGCCGGACCCGCCTCGGCGATGAGCTGGATGACCTCCGTCTCGCGTCGCACCAGCTCCTGGGCCACCACCCGGTTGGCCCCAGGGGGCAGGGGGGCACCGGTGAGGATGCGTATCGCCTGGTCCCCCTGGAGGCGGTCCAGGCAGGGAAGGCCTGGAGCCGAGCGACCAACCACGGTCCATTGGCGCCCCACAGCAGGCGGAAGCTCATCGCTGACGGCATAGCCATCAAGAATGGCTGCCCGAAAACCCGGCACTGCGGCGCTGGCCCGCACCGCCATCGCCGCCACCCGATCAAGGCCCGCCAACAGGGGCACGGTTTCGCGGCCGGCAAGCGGTTGGAGGCTGCTGAGCACGCGGCGGCGGGCCTCCTCTAGGGGAAGACCTTCTGGGGGGAATGGCTCAGCCATGGGTGACGGCAGCGGACGCCGCATCAATGGCATCGCTCTGGTGGGTCTGTCGCGCCCAAAGCCCCGAGCGTCCCCCCGACTTGCGCAGCAACTGCACGGGCCCGAGCACCATGGCCGGATCGCTCGCTTTCACCATGTCGTAGAGGGTGAGCAGACCGACGCTGACGGCCGTCAGGGCCTCCATCTCGACGCCGGTGGGGGCCGTGGTGTTAGCGGCGACCTCGAGGCGCAAGCCGCTGCCATCGGCGGCAGCTTCGATCAGCACCTGGACGCCGCTCAAGGGCAGGGAATGGCATAGGGGAATCAATTCCGAGGTGCGCTTGGCCGCTTGAATCGCCGCCACCCGGGCTACGGCCAGCACATCCCCCTTGGGGGCCCTGCCTTCCAGCACCAGTGCCAACACCGCCGGGGCCATGCGCAAAAAACCCTCGGCCACTGCCTGGCGCACCGTTGCGGGTCGATCTCCCACCTCCACCATCCGTACTGCGCCGGTCGCATCGAGATGGGTGAGGGGTTCGGGGAGGGGGGAGAGGCCAGGTTCGGTGCTCATGGGCCCTGGGGGTGGGACAGCCAAGGGCCGCCGATGGCTGATCTTGGCAGCGGCAGTGCCCGGCCTGGGAGCCATTTGCAGGAGACTCCGCCGCTGGCCATGCCCCCTGGCCCCGAAACTCAGCGCAGTTCAAACAGCAGCAGGTCGGCGCCCTGGGAGCCGGCCTCAAGGGAGGTCAGCCTGCCGGAAGCGAAACCCAGCCCGTCACCCTGACGCAAGACACCAATGACGAGGCCCTCCGCGATTGGCCCCTGGTCTTCCGCCTCGCTATCCCCCTGGAAGTTGCGGCTTGGGACCATGGCGCCTGCAGGCGTCTCAGCTGCGGAAGTCTCGCTGACAATTATATCTCCCGCAATCATTTGAATCCAGCCTTGGGCGTCAGGCGCCACCGGACAACCAAGCTCCTGGCCGGCGCCAGCACGGGCCCGCCAGAGCCGCACGGGCCTGTTGATGGCCATGGCTCCCCCTTGGCCATCAGGATCGATCAATAAGGTCCAACCCTGATCGATCGTGAACGGTTTCTGTGCGTAGCTGGGGGAAAGACCCCTGCCGCTGGGCTCGATCCAGATCTGCAGCAGGTGGCAGGGGGCCGTCGTAGGGTTTGTTTCGCTGTGCACAATGCCGGTGCCGGCACTCATTCGCTGCACCTCACCGCAGCGCAGGGCTTCGCTGTGGCCCATGGAATCCTGGTGGT
>CAMDWF010000199.1 GCA_945878795.1 Synechococcus sp. UW140 | reverse complement strand
CGGCCAATTCCTGTTGTTTTTGGCTCGCCTCCTGCAGACGGCTTTCGCCAAAGCTGCGCAGGCCCAGGGGTGCGATCGTCATCAGGCCCAAGGGCCGCAGCGGGGCCAACTGGCCCAGCCGGGGTCCCAGCTCCCGCAGCTCCTGGGGGCCAAAACCAGTCTTGCCCGGATCGGGCCGCAGCTTGACCTGCAGAAAGACGGCCGGACTGAGGCCCTCCTCAGCGGCGATGCGCTGCAGCCTTTCGACCAGGGCCCAGCTATCCAGAGAATGGAGGGTGCCGAACTGGCGCAGTACGGCCCTTGCCTTGTTGGCCTGCAGGCGGCCAATGAAGTGCCAATCAAGGGGTCCGAGATCGGCCAATTCCTGTTGTTTTTGGCTCGCCTCCTGCAGACGGCTTTCGCCAAAGCTGCGCAGGCCCAGGGCCACTACCGAGCGCATGCGAGTGCTGGGCTGACCCTTGCTGACCGCCAGCAGGTGGGTGGTGGGGGGCAGCTGGAGCCTCAAGGAACCTAGGCGCTCCCTAAGCTGGTCGTCGGCAGTGGCCAGGGGCTCATCAGCCATGGCGGCAGGCGGCGTGAAAGCCGATTTGAGGGGATAATTCAGATGAAAGTTTGCTGGAAGAGTTGGCGCCAGCGGGCATGTTCTTCCGGCCCTTCGCGACGGCTGCGATTAAGATTCTGTTCGGCTAAGTGGCGGGCATCCATCTGGGGGATCACTTCAAATTGGGCCCCTCGGGCTTGCAGGGTCACCACAAAAAATATGCGCTGGGCATAAAGGGTGGCGTAAAGATCACGTCCCTCGCCTGCAGGCGCCACCCGGTACAGCATGCCGAAGGTGGGGTGGTTCAGGTAGCGCTCTGCGCTCACGTGCTTTCTCTAGGTGTTTCTATTTAAGGTCACCGCCCTCAGGGCGGCTGCGACAGTGGGGCTGCGGGGCCGTCAAAGTTTGCCGACGGTGCCCCGTAACACCAGAAACAGCAGCAACCCGGCGCAGCCGAGCAGGGTGGGCAACAGGCGCACCGGCAGGGCCTGGCGCACCAGGGCGGGGGGTAGCCATTGGCCGCCGCGGGCGATTAGGGCGTCAGCCCCCTGCTCGGCCCGCAGCAGCACGTTGGCCAACAGCCGTTCTCCCACGGCCAACACCACCCCCAAGCCCCCCTGCCAGCCGAGGGAGCGCAGGTTGATGGCGCGGGTGGCCAGGGCCCGCACCAGGTTTTGTAGTTCTTCCTGCACCAGGGGCAGGAAGCGTAGGGAGAGCAACAGGGTGAAACCGAGGCGCTCCATCGGCAGGCCCAGGCGGCTGAGCGGCTGCAGAAACCAGCCCAGGGCCCAGGCCACTTCCTCTGGAGGCGTAGTGAGCAGCAGCAGGTTGGCGCTGTGGATGACTGTGAACAGCAGGGTGCCGCTGTTCAGGCCGAGGGTGGCCGACTTGCGGGTGATGACAAGCGGACCCATCGAGGTGGATCCCAGCTTCAGAGGACCCCAATGCACCACCTCCCAGGGCAGTCCGGCCCGGCTGGGGGCGGGGCTGCCGGCGGGGCCGGGGCTGAGACGCAACTCGGCGGGGGAGCGTTGCAGGCTGCCCGGAGGGGCGGCATCGGCGGGCAGCAGGGCCCCAAGCAGTCCCACGGCCAGGGCCAGGCCCAATAGGCCCGGCAGGCTGCGGCGCCAGAGCCGCAGGGGCAGACCACTGGCCAGGGTGATCAGCAGCAGCAGGCCCACCAGGGCCAACCGCCAGAGGGGGCCCGCCAGGATGGGGGTCAGTAGGAAAGCCAGGGTCCAAGCCAACTTCAGGCGAGGATCAAGCCGTTGCAGCCAGCCCCCGTTGGGCCGCGGATCGGCGACGTATTGGCCGATCGGCAGCTGGCGCAGCAAGTCCATCAGTGCGAGCGGTTCTGCTGGCGGGCCAGGTCCCGTTCGGCATCTTTTTGTTGCTTGCCGCGCCAGAAGAGGCGGATCGGGGTGCCTTCAAAGCCGAGACCCTCGCGGATCTGGCGTTCGACATAGCGACGATAGGTGTCGCCAAACAATTTGGGTTCGTTGACGAACAGCGTGAAGCTGGGCGGACCGCTGGCCACCTGGGTGCCGTAGTACATGCGGCCCTGGCGACCGCCGCGGGTGGTGGGGGGCGAGCGCCAGCGCAGGGCCTCCTGCAGCACCTCGTTTACCACTGAGGTGCTGACCCGGCGCCGGTGTTGTTCGACCACTGCGGCGGCCATCGCAAATACCCCCTGAACCCTCTGGCCGGTGAGGGCTGAGGTGAAGAGCATCGGTGCCCAGTCGAGGAAGTAGAGCTTGGCCCGCAGGTCCTTTTCCATCGCCGACATCGTGTGGCTGTCCTTCTCGATGGCGTCCCACTTGTTGACAACGATTACGCAGGCGCGGCCCTCTTCTTCAATGCGGCCGGCCAGCCGTTGATCCTGCTCGGTGACGCCATCAAGGGCATCGATCACCAGCATGCAGACATCGGACCGTTCGATCGCCTTGAAACTGCGGGTGATACCGAAGTATTCGGGGCCGTAGTCGACGCTGCGGCGCCGGCGGATGCCGGCGGTGTCCAACAGCTTCCAGGTGCGACCCTCCCGTTCGAGGGTGGTGTCAATGGTGTCGCGGGTGGTGCCGCGGATCGGACTGACGATGGCCCGGTTCTCGCCGCAGATGGCATTGAGCAGGCTGGATTTGCCGACGTTGGGGCGGCCGATGATCGCCAGCTGGATCGGTTCTTCGCTCTCGTTATCGCCAGCGACGGGCAGATAGGCGAGGGCTTGATCGAGCACTTCGCCGGTGCCGGCGCCGTGGATGGCGGAGATGGGGTGGGGTTCACCCAGCCCCAGGCTCCAGAATTCGGCCGCCATTGCCAGGCCCCGTTCCGGTGACTCGCATTTGTTCACCGCCACGAGCACGGGCACGGTTTGGTGCCGCAGCCACTCACCGATGGCAGAATCGGCGGCGGTGAGGCCCTGCTGGCCGTCTACAACGAAAATTGCCACCACGGCTTCGGCCAGGGCCAGGGCTGCTTGCTCGCGTATTTCCGGCAAAAATTCACTGTCGTCGTCAAAGACGAGACCGCCGGTGTCAACCACGCGGAAGGTGCGATCCGCCCAGAAGCCTTCTTGGTAAGTGCGATCGCGGGTGACCCCAGGTTGGTCATGCACGATCGCTTCCCGGCTGCCACAGAGCCGGTTGACCAGGGTGGACTTGCCCACGTTGGGGCGCCCAAGGATGGCGACGACAGGAAGCGCCAAATGATTTATTTCTGCATCGAGTCTGACCCCTGACCCTAACGCCTAGCAGTTTTGTTTCGGCCTTGGGCTTTTGGTCTTGGGTCTTGGAAGGTCCTTGGCCTGCGGGGAGCTATCCCTTGGCGCACCTTGTTGGGCAAGGCCGCACAGGACGCTACCTGTAGCGTCTCTGACCGTCGTGCCCAGAAGACGGCTGAGCCAGGTCTCTCCAATGTCACGCAGCTATCTAATGCCACTGCTCGACCAGGTCCAGCTGCGTTGCCTCCCGGGGCACGCCCAAAAACAACCCCAAAGGCCCCTCAACCCACGGGCAGATCACCCGGGTGCCCCTGCACCGGGTCTGTCGGCGGTGGTAGCAGGGGTGGCAGGGGCCCGGTCCCAGGCAGGGACTCGCCGCGACGGGCCAGATCCGCCAGCAGCCAGTTGACGGCGGTGGCGCGGCGGGTGCGGCGCGGATAGAGCTCGCCGATCCGATAGCCGCAGAAGCCGAGTTGCTGTTTGAGCAATTGCTTGGACTCGGCGGCAATTGAGCGGGTGAGGCGCACGCTGGCGGGGCGGCTGGCGATCAATTCGGGAGCGGCGGGGAAGGCCTCCGCCCAGTCGGGGGGGGTGGTCGGTCCGGCGCTCCAGGGAGCCAGATCGGGGCCTGGGCTGGTCTCCCCCGACGGGCAAGGGGCCTGGGGTTGATACCCCAGGCGGGCCCATACCAGCTCGCAAACAAAGCGATCGCTCACTTGATCGGCCAAGACGGCCTCCAGGAGCGCCCGGCTCAGGGGTACCGGTACGACAGCCATGGGCCAGACCCAGCTATGGAATTCCAGCATGACTGCCACCCTCCGGATGCCCATACGATCGGGGCACGGCCAGGGTGGTGGGTTGGGGATGGACGACTTGGTTTTGCCGGGCCACGGCACGCCGCGGCGGTTGGGCTGCCGGGTGCTGCAATCGCCCCTGGCGGGGGTGAGTGACCCCATCTTTCGCTCCTTGGTGCGGCGCTGGGCTCCTGAGGCGCTCCTGTTCACCGAGATGGTCAATGCCACCAGCCTGGAGCTGGGCCATGGCCGCGGCAAGGTGGATGAGCTGGCCGATGAGCCGGGTCCTGTGGCGGTGCAGCTGTTTGACCACCGGCCCGGGGCAATGGCCGAGGCCGCCCGGCGAGCCGAGGCGGCCGGGGCTTTCTGGATCGACATCAACATGGGCTGCCCGGTGCGCAAGATCGCCCGCAAGGGCGGTGGCAGCGGTCTGTTGCGGCAGCCACAATTGGCGATGGAAATCGTGACGGCGGTGGTGGCGGCGGTGAAGCTGCCGGTCACGGTCAAGACCCGCTTGGGCTGGTGTGGCGCCGAGGCCGATCCCGTGGGCTTCTGCCTGGGGCTGCAGGAGGCCGGGGCCCAACTGCTTACCGTGCACGGCCGCACCCGCGAGCAGGGCTTCCAGGGGCGGGCCGACTGGGAGGCGATCGCCCGGGTGAAGGCCGCCCTCTCGATTCCCGTGATCGCCAATGGGGACATCACCGGCCCTGAGGAAGCCCTGGCCTGCCTGGCCCAGACCGGGGCCGATGGGGTGATGGTGGGCCGGGCCACCATGGGGGCCCCCTGGCTGGTGGGCCGCATCGATCGGGCCCTCAGGGGCCAGGCCTTGCCGCCCCTGCCGGGGCCCGCCGATCGCCTCGCCCTGGCCCGCGAGCACCTGCGCACCCTGGTGGCCCAACGGGGTGATCAAGGGTTGCTGATCGC
>CAMDWF010000198.1 GCA_945878795.1 Synechococcus sp. UW140 | reverse complement strand
AGAGCCGGGCCGCATTGGCCGCCAGCAGGGCCGCCGCCCCGGCCCGGCGCTCCACCGCCCAGAGGCGCAACTGCGGCCGCAGCCGCAGCGCCTCCAGGCCCACCGATCCCACACCCGCTCCGAGATCCCACAGCACCCCCGCAGCCGGCAGGTCGAGATCGGCCAGCAACTGGATGCGCACCTCCCGTTTGGTCATCAGGCCCGGCTGGTCAGGGTGCTGAAGCCAGAGGCCATCGTCGATGCCGAACAGGGGCAGACGGGCCGGATCCGGGGCGGCGGGGGTTTCGGCCACCAGCAACACCAGGTGGAGGGGATCGAGATCCGCAGGGGTGGGCTGATCTGGCGCGAGGCGCAGCACCCGCTCCTGTGGATGACCCAGCCGCTCACAGAGCCAGCAGCCGTAGGCCGCCTCCAGGCCAGAGGCCCTGAGGATCCGCCGCACTGACTCGGCGCCGCCGGCACCGGGATCGCAGAGCACCGCCAGGGCAGCGGGGCGGCGCTGGAGTTCGGCGGCCAACGGTTCGGGGTCGCGCCCATGGAGGCTCAGCCAGCTGGCGTCCTGCCAGGGGCGGCCGATGCGGGCGAAGGCCAGCTGCAGGGAGGTTGGTGCGGGGTGGAAGCGCAGTTGCCCGGTGGGGAAGGCCTGCAGCAGCAGTCGGCCGATCCCAAACCAGAGGGGGTCGCCGCTGGCCAGCACCACCACCTGCTTGCCTTCGGCCAGAGCTGGGCGCAGGCGGGCGATTAGCTCATCCGGGCGGTCGGTGGGGATCAGCTCGGGGGTGGATCCTGGGGTCCCGTTCACCCAGCAACTCAGGGGATCCAGCAGACGCTGGGGAGCAGCCACCAGATCCACCTGGCGCAGACGACGCCGCCAGGGGAGCGACAGACCCTCCAGGCCACGGGCATCGGTGCCGACCACCTCAAGGACTGCGGACTCCTGCTCCAGCATCGGTTCACTCCCCACGATGATGAACCGTGGCACAGCCAAGTCGACACCGTTTCCTGCCTGTCCCATGACGGACCGCCGTACGCGCATCCATGCCCTTGTGCTGGCGCTGTTGGGCGGCCAGGAGGAACTGGGACTTCTGGAGGAGGATCACTCCATCAGGCTCAGCCATGGAAGGGAAACGGGGGGCCAGGGTGGGTGGCTTGAGCGCAACCAACGACTGGTCAGGCGCTATCAGGCTTTGGTGCGCACGGCCATCACGATCGATGCCCTGATCGAGCAGGAAATCGGGCTGGATCAGCTGGAGCCGAACCCGGCAGCAACAGCGGCTCAGCGAGAGCTGCTGGAAGGAATGGGCGAAGAAGAACCATGGGGTGATCCGGCATCGATACGGGCCAGAAAAGCTCGGAAGGATGGATAGAGCTTCAGGGCACCGGCATCGGTGAGGTGATTGCTGTCGCTGAAGATTCTCTGGCTACCGCTGTAGGTAGAGCAGAATTCCTGACCAACAGGACAAATGATGGGGAAAGGATCAAAGACCTTGATTGCAGGGACTTCACGATCCAATGCCAGGAGCAGATTCCTCAAGGGACTGGTATCACTGATTTCGCGGTCACGCTTCACCCGGGCTGGTTGACATGCATCAGACAGTGCCCAGGAAGGCCGGAACCATTCAACGCGACAGAGGCTGAGAGGAAAAGCAATTTTGGCTGTATCAGCAAACAAAGGGAGGGGAGCAAATATAACCAGGCTGGCACCTTTACTCTGAACATCTCGCGCCAAATTGAGCACAGAGTTTCGATAGCTTGGACCCGAATCCACCGAATCAAATGGACCGCGAATAAAAGACGCGACAACGACACGATCGCCGGGCTTTAGGACGGATTTCAGATACTTTGCCCTGGAACCATCATGCGCTTTACAGAGCTTGTATCTGTCATCATCCTGCCTGCCGCCCGGCCAGGGAGAGAAGTAAGGAGTCAGACATCCGCCACGGGCAAACAATGAAACGTTATGGGAGCCTTCTTGGAGAATTTGCTGAGCCAATGCCATCAAGGCATGGGCGTGACTATCGCCTTCAACATACAGGGTTTGATGATCGGCGTTGGGCATCGCCCGACAGCGCTCTGACCCGTGATCAGGCGGGAGCGGCGCGGTGGGATCAAGAAAACAATTCGCGGTGCTGATGGTTGTGCCATCAATCTTCTTATTGCCAGAGGATTCGGCAGCCTCGGCTTTAAAGCGACCAGTAAATAACGAGCCTTTGAACGGCCCCTGAAGCCCAACAACAACACCTGCGGCTACGAGCGAAAGGGCCGGAAAAAACAGCAGAGGCTTGGATTGCCATACGGCCTCCCCCTTGCCATAACGAAAAAGAATCTCCAATCGATAGGACAGCGATGCAGCAATCAATGTTGCCGCGAGAATAGGTAGAATCGTCAATCGATTCACTCCAAGCGTCCATCTAGCCAAGACAATGATCGGCCAGTGCCAAAGATAAAGAGAATAAGAAAGCAACCCAATGGCCACGATCCAGGGATGGCCGAGCAGGGAGGCAGCAAGCCCCCTACCCGGCTGCAACAACACTAGAAGCATGGCCGTGAGCACGGTGATGAGGAGCACATTGAGCAACGACAAGGGCAGCGGAATCACCAGCAACAGCACCAGAGCGGCGACCAGGCCGGTGGCGATCTTCGAACGATGGCTCTCAATAGGCACTGCTCTGCCGAGATCTCGAACCGTGCCGCCACCACGATGCAGGAGATAGGCGAGGCAGCCCATCGCAAGCTGCCAGAAACGGCTGGGCATCAGATAAAAAGCCTGATCCACCTGAGCGTTCAGGCTGAACCTGAGATAAAGAGCCAACGATGCAACCAGTAACAGCAGGGTGACGAACGCCAGGCGACGCTGGCGCATCCGTTCAGCACCGGCACGGCCAAAGCCACAGGCAAGCAGCAAGAGCGGCCAGAAAAGATAGAACTGCTCCTCAACTCCAAGCGACCAGGTGTGCATGAAAGGATTGAAAGAGATATCCAAGGAAAAATAATTTGCCCCCTGTCTGAGCAAATAAAGATTCGAGATGCCAAATAGAGAAGCGATTCCCGTTCGCATCGAAGGATGAAAAAGGTCTTCACCTGGAGACACGAACAAACAAAACAGCAATGCAACAAGCACCACCGTGACAATCAATGCCGGCAGCAATCGCTTGAATCGCCTTGCGTAAAAACTACGCAGAAAAGAAAGGGGAGACGTTACCTGCCGAGCCAACAGCGACGACGTCACTACATAACCAGAAATCACAAAAAAGATATCTACACCAAGAAAGCCTTCCCGAGCAACCGCTTGATTTAGATGATTGGCAATCACAGCGAGCACGGCCAGAGCCCGCAAGCCATCAATCTCCGGCCGATAAGTTCCGCCGCGCTGGGGTGCTGAACGCCTCAGGGGCCCATAGAAGAAACCCCAGACAACCCCAAGAAGGGATACGGGTGACTCAAGGGGATGCCGATGGCGCTGACGGCTCATTGGAGGAGAAGGGAGGTTGTTTGAGTTAATTTCAGATGATTGGCCAAAAATTATTTACTTATCCACAAGAATCCACCTCAAAATCATTGCAAACCACACGAGGGTCGATGTAGATGAATTTTACCGGACCAGGGCAAGAGAGCCGAAACAACGTTGCAGCCCCGTTTCCGACCGATCTCAATCGCCTGGATTGGCGCTCTCGGAAGAGGATTGAAACAACTGGCGTGTTGGCGATGGCAGACGTGAACCAAGGCGCCCCCTGCACTGCTGTCCGATCGCCCGACCAGCCAACGCCCCGTTTCTGACAAGCTGCCATCATCCGCCCGAGCCCCGTGCCCTTCGGCCTCCCTGGTCTCCCCCTCCGTCGCTGCGGCAGGCCAGGGTCGGAAGAGCCAGGCGCCACCTGGCAACGGCCGATCGGCCTGGGCTGGGAGCGGCCCTACACCGTGCGCTACGCCAGTAACCTCGACGACGGGCCCAACCACGGGGCACCCCTGGGGGGCTTCGGCGCCGGCTGCATCGGCCGCGGCCCCGATGGCGCCTTCAATCTTTGGCACCTCGATGGCGGTGAGCACTGGTTCGGCACCCTGCCCGACTGCCAGTTCGCCCTTTTCGAGCACAACGGCCACGAGAGCAAGGCCCATGCCCTGGCCACCGCTCCCCTGCGAGACGACTCCCGACCCGACGCCCCCCAGCAGCCCCTGACAGCCTGGAGCTGGTATCCCGCCAGCACCCCCGAGCAGAGCAGCGGCACCTACAGCGCCCGCTACCCCTGCAGCAGCTTCCACTATGAGAACGTCTTCACGGCCCGGGTGAGCTGTGAGGCCTTCAGCCCGATCCTCCCGGGCGACTACCGCCGCACCAGCTACCCGGTGGCGGTGTTCCGCTGGAGCTTCAGCAACCCCACCGCCGCCCCCCTTGATCTCTCGCTGCTGCTGAGCTGGCGCAACACGGTCGGCTGGTTCACCAACACCGACCCGGCCGCCGCCGTGCACTTCCGTGACGACGGCAGCCCCGAACACAACTACGTGCCGGCGATCGGCCGCACCCGGGGCCAGCGCAACCGCAAGCTGGATGCGCCGGGCCTGAAGGGCGTGCTGCTGGAAGGGGAGCAGGCCGAGCCCTTGGCCGAGGGCCAGGGCCAGTGGTGCCTGGCGGTGCCCGATGAAGAAACCCTGGCCCATCCGGGGCTGGAGATCATGCGCTGCAGCCGCTGGAACCCGGCCGGCGATGGCGCCGAGATATGGACGCCCTTTGAGCGTGATGGCTCGATCCCCGACAGCGACAACGACCGCCGCAGCGCCGACCACGACCACGCCAGCGCCGCCCTGGCGGTGCGCTTCCGGCTGGAACCTGGCAAGACCCTGGAGCTGCCGGTGGTGATCAGCTGGGACCTGCCGGTGACGGCCTTCGCCAGCGGCACCCGCGCCCTGCGCCGCTACACCGACATCTTCGGCAGCAGTGGCGACAACGCCGTCGCCATCGCCGCCGAAGCCCTGGCGGACTGGCGCAGCTGGCGGG
>CAMDWF010000197.1 GCA_945878795.1 Synechococcus sp. UW140 | reverse complement strand
TCATCCAGCCCACCTGCGCCCCGGTGAATGATCACCTGATGGAGCTGGTGATCATGGTCGACGCCTGTCGTCGGGCCTCTGCCCGGCAAATCACCGCCGTAATTCCATACTATGGCTATGCTCGTGCCGACCGCAAGACCGCTGGTCGCGAATCGATAACCGCCAAGCTGGTTGCCAATTTACTGGTGACTTCCGGCGTTGATCGGGTGCTAGCGATGGATCTCCATTCCTCCCAGATTCAGGGCTATTTCGACATTCCCTGCGATCACATCTATGGTTCGCCGGTACTGGTCGACTACCTTGGTACCCGGGATCTCGGCGAGGTGGTGGTGGTTTCTCCTGATGTGGGTGGTGTGGCCCGCGCCCGGGCCTTCGCCAAGCAGATGAACGACGCCCCTTTGGCAATCATCGACAAGCGCCGCTCGGGTCATAATGTCGCTGAAAGCCTAACTGTTATCGGCGATGTTAATGGTAAAACAGCCATACTCATTGACGACATGATTGATACCGGCGGCACCATCTGCCAAGCAGCAAAGCTATTACGGCACCGGGGGGCGGCCCGGGTCCTGGCCTGCGCCACCCATGCGGTCTTCTCGCCTCCGGCGGTGGAGCGCCTTGCGGTGCCCGGCTTGTTTGAAGAGGTGGTCGTCACCAACAGCATTCCCCTCACCCCTGAGCGGCGCTTCCCCCAACTCCAGGTACTCTCGGTGGCCAATATGCTGGGTGAAGCTATCTGGCGCATTCACCAAGAAAGCTCGGTGAGCTCCATGTTCCGCTGATTTTTGTGGCCGCCATGCATCGCCCCGGCCCCGCCGGAGGTCCGAGCGCCAATCCGGCGCCGCCCCTGGCTCGTCGCGCATACCTCAAACGTCTGCTGCCAGTCAGCCTCACCCTGCTGGTCACTTCCCTCTTACCCATGGTCGCCATACCGGCGGCCGGCCTGGCCAAAGACGGTGTCAGCACCTTGCCCCAGCCCCGGGGACGGCGGATAGGCGTATGGATGACCAACAGCCCCAGTCCCCTTTATTACGATTCCAAGCGGATTGATGCAGCGGTGGCCGAACTGGCTACGACTGGTTTCAACACCATCTACCCAAACGTCTGGAGTCGCGGCGCCACGTTTCACCGCAGCCGTTATGCCCCTCTGGAACCCACCCTGGCGGCGGTTAATCCCAACCTGGATCCGATCTGCCGGATCACCAAGGCAGCCCAACGCCATGGCATGCAGGTGTTGCCCTGGTTTGAATATGGCCTGATGGAACCAGGGGATGCCGAGGTGGTGCGTCTCAATCCCGACTGGGTGCTGCGCCGTGCCGATGGCAGCGCCCTTTATGCCATGCATGGAGCCGACCTGCGCACCTCCCCTCTCAAGGACCTGCGGGTCTGGCTCAACCCGGCCCATCCCGGAGTGAGGCAGCGCTTCATCGGCCTAATCATGGAGACCGTACAGCGCTGTGGCGTGGATGGCATCCAGTTGGATGATCACTTCGCCTGGCCAGTGGATCTCGGCTACGACAATTACACCCGCATGCTGTATCGCCAGACCACGGGCCGCGAACCGCCAGCCAACCCCAAAGATCGCTATTGGATGAGCTGGCGCCGCTATCACCTCACCAGCCTGATGCGCGAGTTGCGTATTCGCCTGCAACAGACTTCCACGAGCAAACGGCTATTGGTCAGCCTCTCGCCCGGGCCCTACCGATCGGCTTTCAATGAATGGCTCCAGGATTGGGAGTTATGGGCCATGGGTGGCCTAGTTGATGATTTAGTGGTGCAGAACTACGCATTCTCCATGGAAGGTTTTACCAACGATCTCAACCAAGCCGCCCTGATTAAGGCCCGTAGCTGGGGGGTGCCCGTCGAAATCGGCGTTCTGGCGGGCCTCGGAGCGCGCACTACGGACATGGACACCATCGCCGAAAAAGTGCAATTGGCCGCCAGCAGGGGCCATGGCGTGATTTATTTCTTTTGGGAGGGCCTTTGGGGCAAGTACGCCGGATCGGAGGGGGCTGCATATCGTCAGAGTCAGTTCAACGCCCTGCATCGCGCTGCCTTCGGCACGACCAACAGCTGGCCGGCGGGGAATTGGCCCTCGACCCTGGGGCCGCGACGCCTGCCGCCATCGCCTCCACCGGCGGTGGGCCTAGGCCGGGCTCTGCCGCCCCCCCCGCCTCCCCCCTTGCCGGAGTAGGAGGGCCTTAGCAGGCAACCTGTGCTGGTTAGGTCAAATCGCGTACCGTCACGGCTACGGCCGTTCTTGATAAACAGGGTCGAGCATAAATTTTGGGGTGCAAAACCAGCCTAGGTTCTGCCAGACAACGGTTCGCTTCCCCGGGTACGTCGATGGGCCAGAAGGCTGGCTTGGGTGTCATCGAGCCTTCCGGCGCGGTGCAGGATTCCGGTGATGCGCTCGATGTCCAGCACCGCATGCAACCGATAGCCGTCCGTTTCCAACCGCTGGCGGGCCCGGCGATCGCTTTCGCCGCCATGGTCGATGAACACCACCACATCATGGACTTGGAGACCAGAACTCTCCAGCTTGGCAATTCCTTCCAGCACGCTGCCACCCGTAATCAACACATCATCCACCACCACCACCAGATCACCGTCTTCAAAATCGCCCTCAATCAGCCGGCGTGCACCATGGGCCTTGACCTCTTTGCGAGGATAGATGAGCGGCTTATGAAGCAACAGGGAAAGGCCGGTGGCGGTGGGCAAGGAGCCGTAGGGAATGCCGGCAATGCGATCAAAGGCAAGCTCGGCCATCGCCAGGGAATAGGCATGGAGAACCCGATGAAAAAGATTCGGATCAGAAATGATCTGGCGTAAATCAATATAATAATTGAAGACATCTCCCGAAGCCTGAACATACTCTCCAAACAGCAGGCAACCGATATCGAACAAATCGATAATCAGCTCGGCATTAGGTTCGGCGACGACCTCCTGACCCTTGGCAGCCCCGCGACTATCGGTGACCTTCTGCCCAGGGCCACTGGTGCTGGTGGGTTGGGGAAGCCACAACTGGCAGGAATCCTGCCGGTTTTGGGAGCGCCGCTGCAGCCATTGCTCCCGCTGTTCACCGATGCGGCACTTGAGGGCGGCGGCCCTGGTGGCGATGTCCGACTCCACCAGGAGGTTTTGGGGTAAGGGCAACAGCAAACCGTCGGCGCTGTCGCTGAGACCGGCCTCGAGCAGGGCGACAAGCCGATCTTCTTCTGCCCAGAGACTCCTGAGGATCAAAAACCGTTCCGGGGCCTCCCGCCGCACCCTGGACAGGATCTCTGGATCGCTGGTGCCCACCTCAAGCAGCAGTTGCTCGGGTGTTCCCCACAATTGACATTCCCTTACCACCCGCAGATAAAGGGGATCCTGCTCATTGGGATGGTGCTGAATGCGCCAAGCCGCTGGATTGGAACTGTGGCAGGTGACCACAACCGCCCTCTGGGGATAGAGCAGGAAGGGCGCGGCGATGTCCTGTCCCGCAAGTGGGGACAGGGTCACCGCATCGGCCCCCAGATCCCGGAACAGGTAGCTGGCCAGGGCCGAGGAACTGTTGAGGTCGCCATGTTTGGCGTCCACGATCAGGGGAATTCCCAGTGGTACCAGCTCCCGCACCTCCCGCAACAGCTCCAGTCCCACCGGTCCCAGGGCCTGATAAAAGCCAAGACTGGGTTTATAGGCGCACACATGGTCGGCGGTGGCTTCAATCACCGCCTTGATCCAATGCCTGGCCAGGGAAAGGAACGAGCGACCGCCCATCCCCCGTCCCTGGGCCCAGGTGTTCAACATCTCTGGATTGGGGTCCAATCCGGTCACCAGCAAGCTCTGGTGGCGGGAGATGGCCTCAGTGAGCTGGACGAAAAAACCCATCGCCAATGGTTGCACCTAAGTGGGGGGACCGCTTGGAAGGTTCTTCAAAAAATTTGAAAGAACTTGTGGCCCTGCTAAGTAACGATGTAACAGCTCTTATTCAATGCGAGGGCCTTAGGACAGCTCAGACAGGCGCCATCTCCGCGTAGATGGGCCGCCAGGTCGCTGCTTGCAAACACTGTAGAGCCTCCGCCTCGGTGGTCGCCCTGCGGGCCAGCCCCTCCGCCACCGCCGCCAGAGCCACGGCCCTAGCCACGCAGGTGGACACCTGCTGCACTTGATCAAGGCCCACCATCAAGGGGGCGTCAGGATCATGGGCGGCGGGAATTGCATCGGCCAACGCCCCGATGCAAGCATCAATCATGGCCTCACTGACCTGACTTGCCCCCACTGCCACCGCTGCGAAGCCCAGGCCCGGAAACACAAAGCAGTTGTTGCATTGCCCGATCTCCCGCAGACGCCCGCCGATCTCGACCGCTGCAAATGGACTTCCGGTGGCGACCAAGGCGCGACCACCACTCCAGCGCAACAGGTTTTCCGGTGTCACTTCGGCCAGGGGAGTGGGGTTGGAGAGGGGCAGCACAATGGGACGCTGACAGCCCCGGCAAAGCGCTTCAATCACTGCCTGGTCAAAGGCACCGGCGCAGGTGGAGGTGCCGATCAACACCGTCGGCGCCAGGCTCTCCACCACGCTCTGGAGACCAATGCAGCCCTGGTGATCACGGGGCCAATCGGCGACCTGCTCAGGGCGTTTGCTGTAGGTCAATACCGCCCCATGGACGCCCTCCAGGCCTGCGTGCACCAGCCCCTGGCGGTCAATCATCCAAAGACGGTCTGCGGCCTGCTGGGCGTCCAGACCCCGGGCCTGCAGCAACCGCATCAACCGTTCGGCGATGCCGCAGCCGGCGCTACCGGCGCCAAAAATGACAATGCGCTGGTCCTCCAGAGCCTGCCCCAGCCCCCTCAAGCCGGCCAAAATGGCGGCGGCCGCGACGCCGCTGGTGCCCTGGATGTCGTCATTAAAACTGGGTAGCCGTTCCCGGTAGGTCTCCAAAACCCGGCGGGCATTACCGGCGCCAAAGTCCTCCCAATGAACCAGGGCGCCAGGACAAACCTCCCGCACCGCCTGGATAAAGGCCTCCATAA
>CAMDWF010000196.1 GCA_945878795.1 Synechococcus sp. UW140 | reverse complement strand
GACGCTTTCACACGGCGAAAGGAAAACTGGTTTAGGGCCTGGATCTCGCGAACCGTTTCAAGGATCACGACGATCTGGGCGCCGCCAGTGACGGGATTGGTTTCGATCTTGCGCCGCCTGGCCCAGTCGTAGGCGGGATCGTGATGGTCGACATATCAGAGCATCACGCTGCTCTCAACACGATGGAAGATCAGCCGGATGTCTCGGCTGGCACGGGCAGACCAGAAGTTCTTGTCCTTGATGTTGTCGAGCCGGTGGCATTGAAGACCAGGGTTTTGGAATGAATCTGCAAAGAGGAACTGCATGGCCATTCAGCGATTGAGTTGTTCAATCCGATTGATCAAGGTCTCAGCCTGATCGCACCAGAGCCCACGATCGAGGCCAAGCACGTCAGGCTCATCGTCGTAACGAAATTGAACGGCATAGACCGTGAAGGCACGCCATGGCAGCAGCTCACTCACCTCCACTCCAGCCGACTCAAGAAGGAGAAGGAGGCGGGCGATGTCGTGGCTGCGAGGCAACGGCAGGCCGAGGGTGCTCAACCAAGCTTTGAGCAGCTTTTCGATGCATTGCTGCATCGCCCAGCCCCAACTGGCTTCCTCCACAGCAGGATCCACAAGCCGGCGAGCCATGGCCAGGTCTCGCTTGGAGACTCTCAGCAGTCGCAGGGCTTCAGGAGGGGGCATGGAGGAGAACACCTGCCGTGAAGGCCTGCTGCACCACCGAACCCGGCTGATTGGCACGCCGTGCCGCTTCACTTCGGGAATGGAGCACGAGATCAACAGAGACATCCGGCCGTGCGACGGCACCCCAGAGCTGATTGAGCAGGGAGAATCTGTCCTGCTCAGCGAGCCAGCCATCGGGTGCCGTGATGAGCAAGTCGATGTCGGAATCGGGTCTGGCATCTCCCCTGGCCCTGGAGCCAAAGAGGCGCACCTCCGCTCCAGGGATGAGCTGGCGAATGGATGTGGCCATCGCCTGCTCCAGCAGGTGATCGGTGGTTGGGGTGATCATGTTTGCACCTTATAGACCTTCATCACCTCATCGCTAAGATGGTTGATCGCCTTCACCGCGATACGACCCGTTAAAGGCTTGGCGAACGGAATGGAGACGTCGCTATTGAGCGATTCCCAGGCCTCTGGATCGATCTCGGCCTTCAGGGATGTCTTGAGGCTCTTGTAAGGGTCGTTCTGGCCGAGAAAGTAGGCCTGGCGCACGAAGAAGCTCTCACCGTTGTAATCGCTATCGATGAACCAGCAGGCGATGTTGTCTGGCTCGTCGCTGCGGACCTCGCCGGTGGAGGGATCGAACACGGCCAAGCAGGGGGTATTCATTAGTCTCGATAACAATTATTTTGGTGCCACTCCAGAAACAAAGGATCAGGCCTGTTGCCGACTTGATCGGGGATTGATACCAACTTTTTTCCATGGAGCGCATAGTACTCACGGCCGTTTGAGAATTCTTCCCTGATACGCCTACTCACTTCAACATGGAACTCCTTGGTAAGGGTTAAATAGCCATTGTCAAATAGCGTATGTAGATCAGATCGCATAAGAATCCCGTTCGATACCTTGTGCGGCCCATTTTCAGAATAAGGCTGGATATGCGCAGCCTCGAGAACTGGCAGCGTCTTCTCGCCTGTAATGGCACAACGACGAGAGTATTCATCTAAAACCATGATACGAAAACCTCCTTGGCCCAGCCTTGGCCTGATGGTGAGATTCTTGCCGTACCTGCCGCCAACAGGCTCACTGTGCTCATGATCAGATTGGGCCACCAGAGAGAAAAATGGTTGAGCTTGCTCGAACAGCCTCAATCCTTCACTACCAGGCAGAATCTCAAAACTTTTCCCTGTCACGATATTGGATGGCCAGTCGTGGGGAGGATCGATATACATGGCTTTTTCCAAATAAAAGGGTTGGGTGAGTATCGTGCAGCCAATTATGGAATTAAACTCTTGATCGCGGCGCAGGTTGCCTATCTTCTGGCGGAACAACGTAAGGCTTGGCATTCCGTTTGCTTCTCCAAATGCCTTCCAGGCAAGATCTAGCGGCAGTGTAGAGTGTCTGACAAAGAATGCACCTCCCACGATTTTGTTTTCTGGGTATTTGGATTTGAACAAAAATAGCTCGCTTGCTTCGAGAATTTTGAATTGGGTTGTTGCCCGAGGCCGCCAAAAATTCATCTCTTCGGCATTTCGCTCCTGCAGATATCGAAACCAATCGGCATCAGTAATGCCAACATACAATTTCATGGCATCAATCTATTGAGACGATCATTGGATTCATTCATCTCACTCCCGCCAGTATAGCAATTGCCGCACTCCGGTGCCACCTCCGTGAACCAGATCGCTGACACCTTCCACTGGCTCTCGGGCGCCTGACGCCACTCCTCCACCAGAGCCCGGATCGAGTTGATCTGCTGGGTTACCTCGTACTGCTGGTCGCTGTCCGACAGCCCCTGGGCCCCGAACTCCAGCTCGCGCTGCTCGTCCTTGCCGCCCCGCTTCCTGGGCTTGGGGATCGGCGTGATCAGCTGCGACTCCCGGCGCCCCGCCAACTCCACTTGCGTGGGGATGCCTTTCACAAGCTCCCAATGCCGGCTGGGGCGCTCGTAGGGGGAGTTGAGGATCGGGTCGTTGAAGAAGCGCTCGCTCATCGCCCTTCCTCCAGCTGGAGTGTATCCCGGGCCTGGACCAGATCGGAGGTCATCGAGGCCATGGGGGCAATGGGTGGTCCGCCTGCAGCGGCGGGACTGACATGGGGGTGGGGGGACGCTGTGGCCAGTCTGCACCTTACGGAAGCGAGGCGGCACCACATCAGAAGTACTTGCGACCGCAAGTTTTGGATCTATGCACGGAGCGCATAATTTCAGCCCTCCAGCTGTTGCGGGCCGCCCATCCGACCCAGCTGCTGGAGCATGGCCATGGATGTGGCCGACACCCCTCTCCCTTTCTCCGCCCCGCCTTAGAGCAGGGCCGTATCCGTCACGGCGATGAGTTCGAGATCAAGCTGGGCCGCAAGCTGAGTCGATCCGCCGCCCAGCGGAGACCTCACACCGGCGTGGCGTCGCGCACACTCTCGAACAGGTCGAGATCCCAGGCCACCAGATCGCGGCGAATGGCGTCAGCACGGGAACGGGGCAACAGCCGGGCCAGATCCTCCCCGGTGACAACCCCCGCCAAGTCACCGCCCTCCTCTCGCAGGAACTCCAGGGCATGCCAGGCCAGGATCGCCGCACCCACGGCGGTGGGATAGGAGATGTAGGTGGCGCCGGCATAGGGGCTGCCCAGCAGTCCCCGATAGCGCAGGTAGCTGAGGCCGACGGTCTCGATCGTCACCTGACGGTCGTTGCGCACGTTCTCCGTGTAGCGGATCTCAGCGGCGGCGGCGAAGTGGGCGCGGCGGATCACGCCATCGCGCAGATATTCCTCGATGCGGCGCGGTTTATTCATGCCCGGCAGGATTGCCCGCACCATCGCCTCCACCGTCAGCTCGCTCTGCTGTTGCGGCAGGGTGCGCTTGGAGAGCAGGTTGAGTTTGAACAGGGCCTTCACCAACTCCACTTCGGAGCCACCGGTGTAAACGCCGATCGATTCGATCTCGGGGAAGGAGCGATGCAGCGACAGCAGCTCCTCCTGGTAGAGGGGGTACTGGCGGGTGGGCTCGACCTCGCCAGGAAAATGGTGGTCGCGGGCGGCGCTGAAGGGGTCGAGCACCTGGATGCGCCCATCGCGAAGCAGCCGGGGTCGCTCCGCCAACTCCTGGAGAGCCACCAGCGGCGACCATGAAAAGACGATCTCATCAGCGTCGATGTCTTCCAATAGATAGAGATCGACGCTCTCGATTTTCAGGTCGCGGCGGCGGGAACCACGCAGCTGATGCAGGCGCAGGCCGATCAGGAAGTTCGTCACACCGGGGGATACGCCGAGGTTGATCAGGGCGCTGCGGCCCTGCTCGCGGTAAGCCTCATGAAAGGTGTACTGGGAGAAGGTGAGGCTGCGCTCGGTCTCGGCGTCGTACATGTCCGAGGCCAGATCCACCACATGGGCGTTGAGCTTGAGGCCCAGCTCAAGCAGGGGCGTGTTGAAGCCGGGCATGGCGGCATTGACCAGCAACTGGGCGCCGGCTAGCCGCTGCAATTCCGGGGCGCTGCCGTCAAACAGAGGGGCGAAGTCGGGCAGGGCGATGAAGTCGATCCGCTCGAACAGCTGTTCGGCGTGGAACAGGGCATCGCGGGCTAGCTCGTCATTGAGCACCACCACGACAAAGCGCAACGGCACGTCATCGCGATCGGCCAGCTCCGAAAGGCAGATCAGCATCGAGGAGCCCACCGCCCCCAGGCCGAAGAAGGCGATCGTCAGCGGTGCTGCCGCTGGCTCGGTAGTGGCGGCGAGTGGTTCCATGGGCAGCAAAGTGTCCAGCCGAGTATCCCGTAGCGGCGGCAGAACGGCATAAGCGGGAAGCCTTCTGCCGGGGGATTCAGGACCGTGAAGGGATACGGCGGCTCGTTATGGGGAAGGGGCGCCACGCCTGGCGGGTTCTATCAGCGGTTCAGTCGGTTCCAGGGCATCAGCGCCAGCAGCCGGGCCATGCCGCAGAAGCCGCTCACACCCGCAAACACCAGACCGGCGCCGACGAACCAGCTGAGCAGTATCCAGGCCGGTGCCACGAAGTGGCTGAGGGTCAAACCCAACAGCACCAACGAACCGGCGGCGATCTGCACCTGGCGCATCAGGGGTAGCGGGGCGTTGGCCAGGCGGCGCACCGGCAGGCCGGCCTGCTGCCAACTGGGAATCCCGCCCTGCAGATCGGTGACGGGGTGGGGATGGCTCTGCCGCAGCAGGGTCTGCACCCCCTTGGCGCTGCGGTTGCCGCTCTGGCAGACGAGCACCAACGGGCCCTGGGGCAGGTCGGCCTGGGGCAGGCGCGCCAGGGGCACATTGAGACTGCCGGCGATGTGGCCGGAGGCGTACTCCAGCGGTTCGCGCACGTCGATCACGGTGACGCGCTTGCTTTCGAGCCGCTCGGCCAGGTCCTGGGCGCTGATGCATTCAGAACCGGTGCTGCT
>CAMDWF010000195.1 GCA_945878795.1 Synechococcus sp. UW140 | reverse complement strand
AGGATCCCGGCGATCGCAACCGCACCTCCCCCTTCGCCTTCACCGGCAATCGCTTCGAGTTCCGGGCGGTCGGCTCCGGCCAGTCGGTGGCGGGCCCGCTGGTGGCGCTGAATACGATCCTTGCCGATTCGCTCCAGTGGATCGCCGATCGGCTGGAGGAGCAACTGAATAGCGGGGTTCCCCTCCAGGAGGCCGCCTTCGCCGTGATGAAGCGCACCATGGACGACCACGGTGCCGTGGTCTTCGGCGGTGACGGCTATTCGAGCGAATGGCACCGCAAGGCCGTGGAGGAGCGGGGCCTGGAGAACCTGCGCACCAGTGCCGATGCCTTACCGGTGCTGGAACGCCCCGAGATCCGGGACCTGTTCCAGCGCCAGGGGGTACTCACACCCGTGGAGCTCGAAAGCCGTTTCGAGGTGTATGCCGAGCAGTACATCCTCGCCATCGAGGTGGAGGCGCGGCTGGCCTTCCGCATCGCCCGCACCCAGATCTACCCGGTGGTGATGCAAAGCCTGGAGCGCCTGAGCCGTTCACTGCGGGATCAGGAGGCGATCGGTATCCAAAGCGATCGGGGCCTGGTCACGAAGATCGCAGACCTCAACAGCAAGTTGCTGCAGTGCTGCGGCGCCCTGGAGGAGGCCCTCGCCAATCCGCCCCACGACACCCATGGCCACCTGCACCACTGCGCAGGCACCCTGATGCCGCTGATCGGCAGCCTCCGGGAGGCGGTGGATGGCCTTGAGACCCTGGTGGATGACGACCTCTGGCCCCTGCCCACCTATCAGGAGATGCTGTTCGTGCGCTGAGGAACCCGCCGGCCGGGGCCGGGGCGGCCGACCCAACGGTCGTCCCGGTCCGCTGCAGGCATGGTCTAGGCGGTCGGGCGGGGGGCCCGAAACAGGCCCACATCCACACCGAGGTGTTGATCCGGGCGGCCGGTGATCAGCAAGGCCGTGCGCTGGCGGGTGGCGATCTGCCACATCCACTTGCTGAACAGGGCGATCCGGTTTTCCGTGTCTGGAATGAAGGCGAGGTGGGCCAGGGCCCACACCACCCAGCCCACCAGGCCCGTGAGATGCAGTCCACGCAGATCGGCCACGGCATACCAGGGACCGATCACCGCCATGCTGCCGAGGTCCAGCCAGCGGAAGGGTTGGATCGTCTGGCCGCGCAGGCGCGCCAGGATGTCTCGGGCCACCCACTCCCCGGCCTGCACCGCCGGACCCGCCATGCCCGGCAGGGGGCTGCCATTGGGGGTATGGGCGAAGCTGCACAGATCGCCGACCGCCCGGATCTCGGGGTGGCCGGGAACCGAGAAATCAGGCTCCACCACGAGCCGCCCACTGCGGTCGATCGGGCAGCCGGTTTGGTCGCTCAGCAGGCGGCCCAGCCGGGAGGCCCGCACCCCGGCAGTCCAGCAGATCGTGGCCGCCTCCAGCTCGATCTCGCCGGCCGCACCACTGAGACAGACGCGCCCCGGGGCGATCCCTTCCACCTTGAGGCCCAAGCGCATGTCAACCCCGGCGGCCCGTAGGTAAGCGGCTGCGGCCTCGGAGAGGACCGGCGCCATGGTGGGCAGCACCCGATCCACCGGATCCACCAGCACCACCCGGCAGTCCTGGCGGCGCAGCTGCTTGAAGTCGCGCTGCACAGCCCTCTGCATCAACTCGATCAGGGATCCGGCCAGCTCGCAGCCGGCGGGGCCAGCCCCCACCACCACCACGGTCTGCAGGAAGGCCCGCTGGCTGGGGTCCCGGGTCTGCTCGGCCTCCTCCAGGGCCATCAGCAGCCGCCGACGGATCTCATCGGCATGCTCAAGGATCTTCATCGGTGGGGCCAGCGAGCGCCATTCCTCGCGGCCGAAATAGGTGCTGCCCGATCCGGTCGCCAGGATGAGCTGGTCGTAGCCGAGGTGCTGGCCGTTGAGCACCACCTGGCAGGCCTCCGGATCAATGGCGACCACCTCCCCCAAAAGGATCTGGATGTTGGGGGCATCCCCCACCATCTGACGCAGTGGTGAAGCCACATCCGCCTCGGAGACAAGACCGGAGGCCACCTGATAGAGGAGGGGCTGAAACAGGTTGAAGTTGCGTTTGTCGATCAAGGTGACCCGCACGGGCTGACGGGCCAGGGCATGGCACACCTTGAGCCCCGCGAAGCCGCCTCCCACCACCACCACGTGGGGCCAGCTGGTCATCACCGCCGCTGGCGGTTCGAGCTCCAGGAAAAAGCGTTCCATCGGCTGGCCTCAGCCGCCACAACCTCAAGCCTATGGAGCATCGGCTGCCCGCTGGGTAACGGTTCCGACAGTTGCGCCAACGGTTGCGGGCCCAGGGCCAGCGCGGTCCCAGGGGGGAGGCGACTGCTGGCCCAGTTGTCAGCTCGGCAGCGGCCCCACGGCATGATGAACCGGTTCGATCCCCGCAAGCGCGGAATGTTGCTGCTGACCAATTACCTGCAAAACAGATGTCCAGTTCATGCCCGGGCGGGAGATGGGCAGTGAATGGGATTGCTTTCGTAAATCTATTTAGGCGCTTTGCGTTCTTCTGTCAGGCGTAGTCGCTTCTATCTGCTTGCATTTGTTTACACCTAGCCATGATTGACATCCCTCGCAACCGCATGGGAATGTCAATTTACAGCCTCCCGCATGGCAAACATGCTCAACTCCCAGCCCAGCTTATGTTGCCGTGTTCAGGCTTATGAGCTGGATGAACCCAGCCATGAGACGGCTTTGATCCACTTTGGATCCGGCAACATCGCTGGAGAGCGAGCTGATTCACCACTTGCACCGCACCACAATCGACAGCCATCGCCATCATTTCGGATAGCCGTAGCTGGGCTCCTAGCCACCGGCCGACATTCGAATCAGTACCAATTTATTCCTAAAAAAGGTAACTATGATGACTATTGATACCGTGTTCTCCAATCACCGGTCGCGAGATCAATTAGTGCGACGCTTGGCGCCGATCGCAGTGGTGGTGGCTGCGGTCATTCTGAATCCCCTGCGGGTGATCCCAGAGGGCACAACTTGTGCCAAGCTACGCCTAGGCCAAGTTCAGAATCAACCAGTATTACCAGGCCCTAATATGTTGATTCCATTCGTAGATAGCTTGGATTGCATGAATGTGAAGGTGCAAAGTTTTCAGCGGCAAGTGGCTGCTGCCACATCCAATATCCAAGACCTGAATGCCAAACTGGCTGTTCAGTGGAGAGTGCCGCCATCTCAGGTCCCGCGGGTGCGACGTGAATTTGGTTCGCTTGAGGCGATAACTACGGGGATCGTTGATCCGAAAGCGGAGGAGAGCTTCAAAACTGTGAGTTCGACACGAAGTCTGGAATCGGCCATTGGTAATCGCACCAAGCTGAAGGCCGATTGGGAGAGCACGATCAAGGCCAACTTGCGCCCTTATCCGGTGGAAGTGATCGGCCTGGATGTGGTGAATTTGGCCCCCAGTCAAAAGGTGGCTGAAGCGATTGAGATCAAGCAGGTTGCCGAGCAGGAGGCTCTGGCGGCCACGTACAAAGCCAACGCGAAAAAGAATGAAGCGCTGGGGGTGATTGAGGAGGCTAGAGGCCAAGCGGAGGCCAACCGACTCAAGGCCGAAAGTTTGCGGGTACCCGGCGCCCGTGAAGTGACTGAGTTGGAGAAATTCCGTTTGTGGGCCCAAAACGGGTCGAAAGTGCCAACCACCCTGATTGTCGGAGGAGAAGGGGGTTTTTGGTTATCCAGAATGCTAGGCATACGTTAAGAGTATGCCAAAAAGTCGGCCGTCACTGCGAAAATGGGTTGACTACCCAATGGCTTTACACCCATACCTAGTTGGCGAGCAAGTTAATACAAGTGTGCATAATTTAGCTGCTTTGCTATAAGAAGGACCCCAATGCTTTCTCTACCCAGATGCCTTCCTTCCTGGCACCCGACCAGATTAAAAAATATAGCTCTAGACTGTTAGGCCAGAAATTGTGGCCTGTCTCGCCGCATCGCTGGCAGCAGAATCGAGCGATCAGCAAGTTGCTGCAAGATGGCTCATCTGCAGCTACTCGTGCCATGGCTTTAGCTGTAGTTAGCCAAAGCCTGGATGATGAAGTCATACGGCAAAATTTAATAACTGCATTGAAGTCTATGCGCGAGGCTCAGCAGCTCCAGGAGATTGCAGAGATTGCGATTCAGTTCAGAGAAGCGCTCGGAACAACTCTTCTCTTTGATCAAAGAGGCTGATTATTTGCCTCTTGAATCTCCTGACAGGCGGGTTGCTGTTGCCTTGGCTTGCGGCTGGCCGGAGCGGTTGGCTAATGATGGGCCTGAAGTCGTGCCGCCCTTGCTAGAAGCGTGTGACATCGCTGCTCAGTACAGGCCATTCACCATCAAAACCCGCTGAGCGAACTCTGTTCTGGCTGCTCACCGGACAGATTCAGCGCTATGAAGAACTGGATCTTGATGGTTCGCTGTTGGTCCAGGCCCAAGCAGTGGCAAGCGCCAACCTTCGCAAACGCTTGGCAGCGGCAGCGACGGCGGCGGGCCGAACGGAATGGCTGGGGGCGATGCAGCAAAGCAAGCCTTTTGATCAATTCGACGCTAACAATTGGTCCACCACTGTGCAGCTGCTTGAGCGAGCAGGCGATCCACAATCCATCTGGCAATGGGCTCTGAAAGCAACACCAATGCACGCGCAAGCTCTGTTGCAGGCCCTCCCGAGTAGTACACCGCAATCTGCGGATATCCCAGAGGTGGCTGTGGGGCTGCAAAGCATTGCAAACCAGTTACCAGTAGTGCCAGATCGCCATCTCCTGCTACCTAACCTATGCACCCAAAGCCTCTCTGGCCACTCCGCAAGAATTATGTCGATTGCCTGGTCGCCGGATGGGCGCTGCCTCGCTTCTATTAACTTTAGAAATGATAGTAGCTGTAGATGGGAAATGAGCATTAGGTTACTTGATTAGGTACCAAGCTCCGCAGCCCTCAGGAGGCGCTCGGGCCTTGCGGTGCAATTGCAGGTGGCCCGGAGGATCCTACCCGTCATCTCTTCCAGGTTGAAGCGACGATTGAACCGATAACAGAAAGCGCCCAGGTAGCGAT
>CAMDWF010000194.1 GCA_945878795.1 Synechococcus sp. UW140 | reverse complement strand
ACATCCAGCCAGCGGTAGACGAGGCGGTCGTGGGCTTCGCGGTTGTTGGCCAGGTAGTTGATCACCACCCGTTCACCGCGCAGGCTGACGCGATTGTCGGCATCGGGGCTGACGGCGCTGGACACCCACCAGCTCACCGAACGATCGGCCAGCCATTCCAGCGCCCCATCCGGCAGCAGGCGACTCACAAGGGAGAGCACCGGCGGTGATTCGGCAAACAGGGGGTCTTGCAGCACACCGCCGCCGCCCCTGACGGCCCCCAGGGCATAGCTCACATTGCGATCGCCGTCGTGGAAATCCAGCACCCCCAAGGCCGGGCCGTAACGGCCGGAATGGGCCTTGCTGGCCCTTTGCAGCATGGCCGTCAGCTGGGGGCGCATCAAATGGCGACCGACCTGGTCGGAGCCATTGGCCAGGCCCCGGGGGTGGGCATCGCTGGCCGATCGCAACAGGATCACGGCGCTGCCGATGGCGCCGGCCGCCAGCACCACCTGGTGGGCCTTAAACAACCAGCGCTGGCTACCGATTTGGGCTTCGACGCCCCGCACCTCCTTGCCGCCCGCATCGGTGTGCAGCATCAACACCCGGGCCCCCTGGCGCAATTCAAAGCCCGCCTGGCCCAGGGCCCGATCGACGCCAAACAGTTCGGCATCACCGGAGGGATCCTCGACCGACTCACTGACGCTCAACGGCAGCCGGTAGGGGTGCAACCCCTGGCGCTCCAGGGCCGCCCGCAGTGCCACCTGGAACGGCTGCACCGGCTGGGCCTCAAAAGGTTGGCCATCCTCGCCATGGACCCGATAGAGCTGTTCGGCCTGGCCATACCAAGGTTTGAGATCTTCGTAGCGCAGCTCCCAATCCGGTCCGGTTCCCTCCTGCATCGGCAGGCCGGCGAACTCCTCGGGCAGCATCCGCTCCAGCACCCCGCCCCAGATCTTGGTGTTACCCCCCAGGGCCTCCACCATCTGGGGGGCGAAGGGATCACCGTCGGTACCGATCCATTCTTTGTCCGGGTGATAACGCTGGCGCCGGAACAGGGTGATGTCGGCCACGTTCTGGTCCGCAAGCGCCAACCCCGACCCCTGCTCCAGCAACAGCACCTGGCGGCCCGCCGCCGCCAGGGCGCCGGCCATGGTGCCGCCGCCGGCGCCACTGCCGATGATCAGCACATCGAAGAGCCGCTCGTCAATGACCATGGCGCCGGGGGATCTGGGGGTGTCGCCGGGGTGGGTCATCGCCGCTGCCAGACGTAGGTGAGCACAAACAACACCACCCAGATCACATCGACGAAATGCCAGAACAATGACACCGCTATCACCCCCTTGCCCTCGGGTAGCACCAGGCCAGGGCGCAGCGAACGCACCAGGAAAAGAGCCATCAGGGCCAGACCCGTCACCACATGCAGCCCATGGAAGCCTGTGAGCAGGTAAAAGCTGGCACCGAAGACACCGCTAGCGAGGCCGAAGGGCAAGTGCTGCCATTCGATCGCCTGGCCGACCACGAAATAGGTACCCATCGCCATGGTCAGCAGCCACCAGGCGCGGAATTCGCCCAGGCGCTGCCGATGCAGGGCCCGCTCCGCCAGCCAAATCACCAGCGAGCTGCTCACCAACACCACCGTGTTGATCAGGGGTTCGCGCACCTCCAAACCTTCGACCCCGGCGGGCAACCACAGGGGGGAACTGCTCTTGAAAACGGCATAGCCCACAAACAGGGCCAGAAAGATCAGGCTTTCGGAGGCCAGGAAAATCACAAACCCGGTCATGGTGTGGTCGGCGTGGGCGCCATGGGCGTTGTGGCCATGGCCGGAGCCGTGGCCGTCGTGGCCGGGGCTAGCGCTGGCGCCAGGGTCCTGCTCGGGCCCGATTGGGCTAGGTACGGCTGGGGTGCCGGCTGGCTGGGAGAGGGAGGTCATGGTTTCAGGCCTGCAGCGCGACGCTCGAAGCGCTCCTGGTCTTCGACCAGGGGCTGGCCCAGGCCGTAGCCGTAGGGGCCGCTGATCACGGTTGGTACATCCTCTGCAAAATTCTCGGCGGCAGGGGGAGAGGGCAGCAACCACTCCAGGCCAATGGCATTCCAGGGGTTGGGTGGTGCCTTGGGGCCCCGTACCCAACTGCTGACAATGTTGAGCAGGAAGGGAATGGTGGCAACCCCCAACAGAAAGGCCCCCAAACTGGCCAGCACATTGGCACTGGCAAATTCAGGGTCGTAGGAGGCCACCCGCCGGGGCATGCCCATCAGCCCGGCCCAGTGCATCGGCAGAAAATTAAGGGTGCTACCGATGAATGTGAGGATAAAATGCAATTTACCCAAACCTTCGTAATACATGCGACCGGTAAACTTTGGGAACCAGTGATAGATCGCAGCGAAGACGCCAAAGGTAATCATATTAAAAATAACGTAATGAAAATGACCGACCACAAAGTAGGTATTGCCCACATGGATATCTACGGGCACCGTCGCCAGCATCACACCGGTAATGCCGGCAAAAATAAAGTTGAATAGCCCCGCTAGGCAAAACAGCATCGGCGTCGATAGGCGAATACTGCCGCGCCATAGAGTGGCGATCCAGGCAAAAACCTTGATGCCCGTTGGCACCGCAATCAGCATGGTGGTGACCATGAAGACATTGCGCATCCACTGGGGGGTGCCGCTATAGAACATATGATGAACCCAAACAATCAAACTCAGTCCGGTGATCGCAAACGAGGCGATCGCCACGACGTGATAACCAAATAAGGGTTTACGGGCATAGACCGGAAACAGCTCCGAAAAGACGCCGAAAATTGGCAAGACCATCACATAAACTGCCGGATGGGAGTAGAACCAGAAGAAATGTTGATACAGCATCGGATCGCCACCCCCTTCCGGCTTGAAGAAACTGGTGCCAAAACTGAGATCAAACAGCAGCATCACAGCGCCCGCTGTCAACACGGGTAAACCCATTAGCTGAATCAACTGGGCCGCCAGGGCCGTCCAGCAAAAAATCGGCATCTTGAACAAACCCATGCCCGGGGCCCGCATCCGAATAATCGTGGTGCAGAAATTCACCGCCCCCATAATCGAACTAACGCCCGACACGGCGACGGCCAGGATCCAAAGCAACTGACCATTGAGGGCATGGCCCAGGGGGTTTTGGGTGCTGAGGGGCGGATAGGCCCACCAGCCGGACCCGGAAGGACCCCCAGGAACGAGAAAACTAGCCATTAAAATCACACCAAAGACCGGAAACAACCAGAAGGCCAAGGCGTTGAGCCGGGGGAAGGCCATATCCGGCGCGCCGATCATTGGCGGAATCAATAGGTTGTTGAAGCCATTTAGAACCGGAAATAGAAACAGGAACAGCATCACCGTTCCATGCATCGTATAAAGCCCATTGTAAACCGTTGGATCGACAAGATCTGCAGGTGGTGTAATCAGTTCCCCCCGCATGATCATCGCCAGCAATCCACCCACCAGCAAAAACAACAGGGCGACAGCGATATACTGAATTCCAATCACCTTGGCGTCGGTATTGAAGCTGAAATAACGCCGCCAGCTTCCCGGAGACCCCGGCAGGGGCTGGGGCTCTTTGATCATCCGGGGATCAAAACTGGGGCTGCTGGAGGAGGAAGAGGCCATGGATCAAGCTTCGTGGGTGTTCTTTGGATCAAGCGAAACGTTGACCTCTGGGGGCGGTGCCGGCGGCACCGTGGCCCAGCCCCTGTTCCTCTTGGCCAGCCGCTGTTGCCAGAGATCGTTGGCCTCATTGAAACTGGGCCGCAGCGGCGCCCGCTCTGCCGCCGCCAGCCAAGCGGCAAAATCAGCCCCGCTTTCGACGACCACATCGGTCTGGTTGGTGGCGAAGTAGCCTCCCGAAAACATCGAATCCCGCAGCCGATAGCGCCCCTGCCGAGAAGGAGTGAGGCGGTAATCAATGACGCTGCCGGGGATTAGATCCTGTTTGAGGCGGAAGGCTGGGATATAAAAGCCATGCAGCACATCCATGGAGATGAGCCGAAAGTGGATCTGTCGATCGACCGGCAAATGCAGCTCGCTGCTGCGTACCCCGTTTGGGTAAATGAATTCCCAAGACCATTGGCGGGCGATCACTTGGATCGGGCCGAGCTCCGCGCTGTCAGCTGCGCTGGGCGGGGAGCCCGTAGCGATGGGCAAGGCGGCAGTGGCGACGGGCGCCGCCGTGGCCAGGCGTTGTTTGCCCCCCAGGGTGGCCAGGGTGTGGTTGATGCCAATGGTGTGCCAGGCAATGGCTAACACCACCAGCAAGGGAATGATCGTCCAGATGATTTCGAGGGTAAGATTGCCCTCAATCGGATCGCCATCATCAAGGTCGTATTTGGGTGCGCGGTTGAATAGCAATGTCCAGGCGATCACCGCCGAACACCCCAACAAAATAAAGGTGCCAATCCCCGTCTCCAGGGCAAATAAATTGTCCACATAGGGAGCGGCCGTTGAGGCCTGCACCGGCAGCCAGTGGTAGGACTGCTGCGCCATCGTCCAGCTTGCCAGGGCATCGAGCCCAAGCCCGGCGGCCACCAGCACAAGGTTGGGACTGGCGGAGGGCTGGCGGCGGCCCGTGCTGGTCATGGCAGGGCCTCGCGGGGATCCATTCCCGCCGCCAGTAGCTGGTCGGCGCTGACATGGACCCCGAATTCGGCCGCCAACTGGGCCCCCAGGGTGCCGTGGAGTCCCAGCAGAGCAAACATCAGCACCCCGGCCACCAAATAGAGCCATTGCACCTGGCGACCGTAGTCGCGGCGCCAAGCGAAGCGCTGCAGCCCGCGCCACACCGTCATCGCCACGATCGCCAGCAACAGCAGCACCCCCCCCACCCCATGCCAAAGCATGGTGGTCAGGGCATCCAGGCCAAAATCGCTGCGCACCCCCACCAGGGGTCGGGCCAGCAGCATCTCGTAGGCCCCGGCCGCCACGGTGAAAAAGCTGATCACCGCCGCGGCCACCAGGTTGTACCAGCCGACGTCATGGAAGCCGGCGCGGGTGACGGGCAGGGCCAGGAAGCGAAACACCCGCTTTTCGACGGGATAGAGCGCCCCGACCCCATCGCAGGCGATGGCGATCACAAACAGGCCAATGCTCAGGTGGACCAGGTTGGGATG
>CAMDWF010000193.1 GCA_945878795.1 Synechococcus sp. UW140 | reverse complement strand
GTCCTGAGCGCGCGGGCCGGCAGCGAGCTGGGCGGCGGTTGGAAACTGCTCCTGCTTGGGGATGGCAGTCCCACCCGGCACCTGGAACTCCTCACCGCCCAGGCCGTTGAGGTGGAATTGATCGCCATGGCTCCAGATCCCCATCCCGCCCTGGAGGCGCCTTTTCAGGTCAGCGAGCTGGTGTCCCCGCTGCTGCGGCGCCAGGTTTGGCTTTGTTGCGGCGCCGAAACCCTGGGTTGGGCCGAAAGCTGGTGGACCTTGGACGAGGCCCATCACCACCTCCCGGACCATCGCCAGCCGATCTGGCGGAATCTCACCGCAGGCAGGGCCGAACTCTTCCGCGAGGTGGATGGACTGGCCCAGGTGAACAGTCCCTTGCTGCAGGAACGTTTTGGCCATCCCGGTCCCTTTTGGAGCCGCCACTACCGCTTTTTTCGTCAGGGCAAGGCGCTCACGGTTATTCGGGAAGTGTTTTCTCCGGCCCTGGAGCGGTGGCTGGGGCCCGCAGTCCCCAGCCCGCCGACCAGGAAAGGCCGGCAAGGCCAGGGCCAGGATGCTCAGGTCAACAACAAATTGTAAAGATGTTTGCGCAAGCCAGTTTTAGATTGATCGAGGGAATGAACGGCTGGATTTGCATTACACCAGCAGGGAAATGGCCGGGCCTAGCCACCGGCCCCAACTAAATCCAGCATGGGTTCGCGGTGCCGATGGCCATGACATCGTTTTGCCAGAGGCGGCCCGAACTTGCCGGTGCCAAGCTCAGCGACGGCGGGTGGAGCGAGGTAAAGGGCGACCGGAAAGCGAGTCCCGCTCCAGGGGAGCAGCATCTCGGACGGCTCCCGAACCCTGCCTGGGGGGACGCTGCCAGCGATCCAGCTTGAACATGCCGTCCTCAGGCCAGGCCTCCGATGCGGCTAAAGGGGGTCTGGCCGGATCCCGTTCCTCAAGCCCGGCGGCGCCCCCCGGCGGCACTTGATTGAGCCGGCCTCCCGCCGCTGGCTTGGCTGAAAGGCGACTTCCCCCCCGCAGGGAGACGGCATCGAGGCGGCGGCGGGGAAGGGGCGGATCCCCAGCGACCCCCGGCTCCCCAGCGACCCCCGGCTCCCCCAGGTGCGACCCCCCAACCCAAGCAGTGCTGGAAGCGGGCGGTGGCGGTCCAGGAGCTTCTTGCCTGTCCCGAAGGGGCCCATCAGCCTCCTGCCAGGGCTCGCGCCAATCTTCGCCATCGTCCAGCAGCCAATCGAAGCGATTACCCATCCAGCGGCCCAGGCCATCGATTGCCGCCCCCCGCCCCCCAGGACGATTCGAGCCTGGGGGGGGAGCCTGCCTTGATCCCGGTCTGGCACCAGAGACCCCTTCTACCAACTGACGTCCGCGGTGAACCCAGCGATCCAATCGCTGCTCCAGTGGATCATCCCCCCAGGAGCGATCACGGGGGGGAAGGGGCCTTTGACCCCCCTGGGGTTCGCAATCCAAATCTCGATCCAAACCCCTGTCGCGAGACGTTCTTCTCGAGTTGGCAGGGTCGGGATCAGGGGCAGATCCGTAGCGGGCGAAGTCCATAGATCCACCTTAACGAGCCCAGGCCTGCCCCAGGCCGGTTTCCCAAGGCACAGCAAGGTAGCCCAGGCCCCATGCTGGGCAAAAGAGAAAAAATCTTGAAGAAATTGATAAAGAAAATAGGACCTTTCTAAGAAAAATTGGAACTTGGAAGAGAGTCTGTCATTCTCGACGGTCGCCATCAAACTGAGAGATAGTGCTGATTAACACCTGTTTTGCTATGGCCTTTTCTTGCCTGACCTCATTGATGACCTCCCCAGGTTGCTTGGCCGTGATCCAGGCTCCCGGGGAGTTTGCCGAGGCCATGGGTACAGAAACCAGGCCCAATGGATTTTATTGCGATGAAAGTGGCACCTGGTTGCCCCAAGGCAAGGTTCACTGGGAGCAAATCACTCCTGCGCTGACCTCCCTGGCGATGGTCTGAAGCCTTGCCATGGCTAAGGGCGCCCTTGGCGATCCAGCTGGGGTTCAAACACCAACAGGCAGGTGCTGTCCCAGCGCCCTCCATGCAAAGTTTCACAGCAAGGGCGGCAGGCCAGCCCCTTGCGTTTGCTTCGGTAGGGGGTCCTAAGGCCACAGAGGGGGCAACAGGCCAACCAGCGAGCTGCCTGCGCCGGCACTGGGAATGAATGCCTTAGGCTCACCTCAAACTCGCCTTGGGCCTGGTTGATCCGGGCCATGCACGCTTTGAAAAGGGGGCCATGGGCTTCCGGCACCCCAAGGATCTGATCTACCCAGGCATGGATCATCTCGTGGGCCAAGGTGCTCAAGGTGGCTGCCCTGGGTAGGGCCTCCAGCAGGGGCCGCGAAAGTACGATTTCGCTGAAGCTCAGCCCATCGGCCCGTCGCCCCCGTCGGTAGAGGCCCGCCGTTCGGGTCAACCGCGCGTCACTCCAGCGCAGGTCGGCCACGGGCTTGCCCAAACGCACAAGGGCACCGTCGAAGTGTTCGCGGTTCAGCCGGTGGAACAGGGGCAATAGGGGCTCCAGGGGCACGGGATCCGGTGCGCGGCACCGCTTCAGGGCAAGGCCAGTCTGGGCCCAGGGGCCAGGAAGGCGGGGTCGTCGGTCAGACTCAAGCCGTTGTCCGCCAAGGTTGAAGTCATGGATTGGGGATTGGCCAGGGACTACGGCTCCAAGGGCCTGTTAGCCGGCGCGGGAGCCCTCCTCCTCTACTGGACGATCTCGGCGGTGAAACTGGTGCTCAGCGCCCGTGGCATCAACCCACTGATCAAACAGTTCTTTACCCAGGTGGCGTCGGGCCAGATTGATGGGGCTTACTTGCTCACCACCAAGAACTATCGGTCCCACGTCAATCGTCAACAATTCATCCGATTCCTGGCGGGCCTTAAACTCAATAAATACCGCAATCTCAAATCGGGACGACCGCGCTTGCAGGAAGAACAGGTGATGCTCACCGTCAAGCTCAAGGCCGATGACAGCAAGGAAGAGCTGCCGCTTGACTTCACCTTCGTCAAGGTGGAGGACGCCTGGCGTATTGACCGCATCCAATCCACTGCAGCCAGCTGAGCGGTGAGTGGGCAAAACAACCAGGCAGGCGCCAGGACGAGGGAACTCAGGGCCCTGCTCACCCGTGCCGCCTACGCCTACTACGTTCTCGACAAGCCTGAGATGGAGGACCCGGTCTATGACCGCCTTTATCGTGAGCTCGAGCAACTAGAGCGACTCGATCCCTCCCTGATCACCCCCGACAGCCCCACCCATCGGGTTGGGGGGGCTCCAGCAACCGGGTTCGTCAGCGTTCAACATCGGATTCCGCTGTACAGCCTGGATAACGCCTTCAACCTCTCGGAACTGGACGATTGGTATGGCCGGCTGCTGCGCGTGCTGGAGCAGCCCCCAAGCACGCCCTTGCCGATGGTGGCCGAACTCAAAATTGACGGCAACGCCCTGGCACTCAGCTACGAGGCGGGAGTCTTGGTGCGGGCTGCCACCCGGGGGGATGGCGAACGGGGCGAGGAGATCAGCGCCAACGTCCGCACGATTGCCAGCCTGCCCCTGCGGCTCAACCTGCAGAACCCGCCCCCCTGGCTCGAAGTGCGAGGCGAAGCCCTGATTCCCGCCACCACCTTCAGCCAGATCAATGACGAACGCCAGGCCCGCGGAGAGCCCCTCTTCGCCAACCCCCGCAATGCCTGTGCCGGCACCCTGCGGCAGCTGGACCCCAAGGTGGTGGCCAGGCGTCGACTTGATTTCTACGCCTATACCCTGCACCTCCCCCCCGACTGGAGCCCCCCCCCCACCCCTGATCTGAACGCCGATCCCGCCCCCCCGGACAGCCAATGGCAGGCCCTGAACTGGTTGCGCCACGCTGGTTTTCGCGTCAATCCCCATTGCGCCCTCTGCGCCGATCTGACGGCCATTGAGCAGTTCGCCACCAAATGGGAGGACAAACGCAGCCAGCTCGACTACGCCACTGATGGGGTGGTGATCAAACTCAATGACCTGAACCAACAGGTGGAAGCAGGGTTCACCCAGAAAGCGCCCCGTTGGGCCGTGGCCTTGAAATACGCGGCCGAAGAGGCCCCCAGCCGGTTGCTTCGCATCGAAGCCCAGGTTGGACGCACCGGGACGGTCACACCGGTGGCCTTTTTTGAACCTGTGGCCCTGGCTGGCAGCACAGTGGCCCGGGCCACCCTGCACAACGCCGATCGGCTGGCTGAACTCGACCTGCACGAAGGCGACACGATCGTGGTTCGCAAGGCTGGGGAAATCATTCCCGAAGTGGTGCGGGTCGTGCCCGAACTGCGGCCGGCGGCGGCCGTGCCCGTGACCCTGCCCAGCGCCTGCCCCGAATGCGGTGCTCTGCTGGTGCGTGAAGCCGGAGAAGCCGCCACCCGCTGCATCAACAGCAGCTGCCCGGCGATCTTGCGGGGCTCCTTGCGCCACTGGGTCAGCAAGGCGGCCATGGATGTGGATGGGCTTGGCACCAAGCTGATCGGCCAACTGGTCGATCGGGGGCTGGTGGCCTCCATCGCCGATCTTTATCGCCTCGATGCGGCCCTATTGGCAAGCCTGGAGCGGCTCGGCGACAAGTCGGCCACCAACCTGATCCAGGCCCTGGCCGAGTCCAGGAACCAGCCCTGGGCTCGCCAGCTTTTCGGTCTCGGCATTCGCCATGTGGGCGAAGTCAATGCCCGCACCCTGGCAAGGGCCTTTCCCAGTGCCGCCTCGCTCGCCCATGGGGCCCAACTGGAACCAGACCGCATCACCGCCGTGCATGGCATCGGCGCCGAGATTGTCCAGTCCCTGCAGCAATGGTTCGCCACTGAGGCCAACGACAAGTTGCTGGCTGATTTGGCCGGCCTTGGCTTCTCCCTGGCCTCGCCCGTGGCAGAGGGCCAGCCCGGAGCCGACCCGGCACCCCCTGGACGCCTTGCGGGCCAAAGCTTCGTGCTCACCGGTATCCTGCCCAGCCTGTCTCGCCGCGCCGCCCAGGATCGGATCGAAGCGGCGGGCGGGCGCATCAGCGCAGCGGTTAGCCGCCGCACCGACTACGTGGTGGCAGGGGCGGAGGCCGGCTCCAAGTTGGCCAAGGCGGAGGAA
>CAMDWF010000192.1 GCA_945878795.1 Synechococcus sp. UW140 | reverse complement strand
CATCTCCCGCACCCGTCATCTCTGGTTGGTCGGTGGTCATGGCAGAACGACTGAGGGACCCTCAGGATGGATGGGATGGGCTGGAGGCGAACGCAGGGGCGTCGCGGTGGCTAGAGGTTGGGGCAACGACCCCTCCCTCAGCCATTGTTCCAGCAGCAGGGCAGCACTGGCACTATCCAGGCGGCCGGTGCGATCACCGTGAAGACCGAACCGTTCTGCCGCCATCTGCGTGCTGGCGTGCTCGTTGACCCAGACCAGGGGAAGTTCCAATCCCCCCGCAGCCAGGGCCGCTGCAAGCCTTAGCCCGTAACGACGGCAATGACCGGCCTGTTGGGTGGCCCGCTGCGCCGCGTCAAGGGGCAGGCCCACGACGAGAAGCTGCACCCGCCGCTGACGGGCCAGAGTGGCGATAGTCTGGACATCGACGTCGAAATCCTGACGATGCAAGGGGGCCAGGGGGGTCACCGTGATGCCAAGAGGGTCGCAACCCGCCAGGCCGATGCGGCGGTGGCCCACATCGAGGGCCAGGGCCGAGCACGGTTGGGGCGCTCCCATCTGCACCATTCAGCGCGGACCCAAGGGGGTGGGCAAGGTGCGGCGCCGGGGTTGAAACGATTCGAGCATGGCTTCCAGCCGCCGGGCGACCTCCCGGGCGGGGGGAGAGGGTTGGCGGCGCCAAAGACTTCGCCCCATCAAGACTTGTTCACCATGGCCGGTGGCCCCCAGCTGCTCAAGCCAGAGGTGGCGTACCCGATCGGAGAGCTCAACCCGCAACCAGAGCGGTTGGGCAAGCCGACTCAGACGGTGCAGCAATAGGGCGGTTGGCGGGCCAAGCAAAGCTTCGCGACCTGGCATCACCGAGAGTTCAACGAGTTGTCCCCCCTCCGGCTGATCAGCTAGCCAACGGACCCCGGCCACCGCCTCACGGCGAATGGCATCTACAAGCATCCAGCCCCGGTTGCCGCTGTGATCAACCAGATCGTCACTGCGGCGGTCGAGGATCTGGCGCAGCTGGGCCGGGCAGGCCGCCTGTTCGAGGTGCCAGAGCTGGGGGGCGGTATGTCGATTAAGGGGCAACAATTCAAGGCCCGGGTCCAGGGCGGGGGCCGGGCCCTTCGGCTGCCAACACCAGAGAGCATCCCGCCTGAGGGGCTGGAACCCCTGCTGCCTCAGGGCCGCCAAACGGGGGGTATCCAGGCTTGAGGTGGTGGCAATCCAGCTGCAAGCCCCCCGACCCCGCTGGATGGCCTCGCGCAGCAAGGCGCCAGTCAAGGCTGACTCTGGGGGCAGCCCTGGTCCGCCAAGGGAATCCTGGGCCAGCCTGAGGTGCTGGACCTCCCAGGAGCTACCGCTGCGGTTGAGACGGCGAGTAACGATGATGCCTAGAAGCAGGGGACGGCCAGGCTGATCTCGGCAGAGGGCCACGTGGACCCTGGGGGCCAGGCACCGCCTGGAGGAGACAGTGGCGATCAGGCGATCTGGTACACCCAGTAAAAGGGCGCGCTGCAGGAGAGGTTGCAGGGGCAGAAAGGCCGGATCGTCAAGAAGGGGTATGTGCCAACCCTGAAGTGGCTCCACATCCCAGCAAAGTTCCGATCCGGGCAACCGCTCCGGCTCGGCAAGGGCCCGCTGGAAGTCCGGCTGAATCCCGACAGCAGCAGCAATCACAGGAGACGGCACAGGGACTTGGGAAGGCGATGGCGGGTGATGGGATTCTAGGCCGATCGGAACCGGGGTCCCGCCCTCGGCTATCAGGTTGGACGCACAAGCACCAGGGGGGTGCGTTCGTTGGCATTTCCGGCAGGATTTGGCCGCAGGGCCCTGTGCAGCAATTCCTCATCGCAGCCTTGGCTGGAGGCCAGGACCTTGACCCGTCCCAGGTCGTTGACGTCAACCACGGCGACCGCTACGCCGAGATCGGCCGCCATGCGGTTGCAGAAGTGTTCAGGATCGGCAGGACCGAGCACCAGGGTCTGGTCGTAGGGGGGTGTGGTGCCGGTGATGTCGTCGATCAAGCGAGCCTGGTCGCCGGCCAAGCGATAAAAGACCCCCTTGATGCCCACCGCCTTGAGGACGGTACCGGCTAACCAGGCGACCAACACCCGGGCAGGCCCGACGATGTCGATCAGGGATTGCAATCCGCAGGCGGTCGCCAGGCTGCTGGTGGGGTGAAACACGCGGCAGAGCAGCCTGGCCAGGGCGGAGGGCTCCACCGTTTCAGGGTGGTGGTATCGGCCCTGCATTACGGCCAGCGGGGTCTCGCCGATGGTAAGCACATCCCCACTGCGGCGCAGGCCATTGGTGTAGCGCTCCAGCACCTCCTGGGGGTCATCTAGAACCCCGAGCAGGTGGGTGCGAACCGGTAAGACGCGACAGTCCTCGCCGGAACGCCAGGGGGCGGTTGTCGGGTCGAGGGGTTCGGGCTTCTGGACCGGCACCAAAATGGCGTCGCGACGCTGCAGGCGTCCAAACGGGCCGTAATTGACCCAGAAAATTTCCAGCCAGGCCGTATCCACCAGCCCTTCCAGGTCGACCCCGGCCGGGCCGATCACGCGGACCTGCACCCGAGCCCGGGTGCTCTTGTGGCCCTTGACGATATAAGCAGCCCAGTAGCCATCAGGGCGCGTTTCCTCATCGGGATGCGCGGCGATCACCTTGCTCTCGCAGCTGACGCCGGTCAGATCACCCCGACCCAGAAGCACCGACTGCACTCTGACCTCAGGCACAAAGACCTCCATCCGGGGGTGGGGATTGCGGATGGTGATCTCCCCGATGACCTCGAGACCTTGGGCACGCCGCTTGACCTGGAACGCCCCCGGGATCAACTGCAGGGGGGACGAAGGGCGCAGCCGATGGCGCAGCTCAAGCCAGAGCAGGCTGAGGCCAAACAGCAGGGCAAGGATCAGCAGCAGGGAGAAAAGCAGCGGCAAGCGTCAAGAAAAGAATGCATCTGGCGGAGCGTAGATGCCGCCGCGGCCCTAGGTTCCGCACCATGGCACCGGCAAGGCGACTGGCATGCGCAAAACCTTTGTTCTTGATACCAATGTCCTGCTCCATGACCCCCTGGCCCTGACCCGTTTCGAGGACAACGCCGTCGTTGTGCCCATTGAAGTGGTCGAGGAAATCGACCGCTTCAAGCGCGACCCCTCGGAGAAAGGCCGTAACGCCCGCCAGGTGTCTCGTTTGCTTGATGAGCTGCGCGAGAAGGGCAACCTGGCGGAAGGTGTGCCCATCAACGAGGCCAGTGGTGGCACCCTGCAGGTGGTGTTCTGCCGTAATGAAACCCTCAACCAACTGCCCCCCGAGCTGAAGGGCGGCAGCGGGGATAACAACATTCTGGCCGTTGCCCTTGAACAGCGGCTCCATCAGGTGGTGGGCAGCCAACCGCCGGTGGTCCTGATCACCAAGGACACCAATCTGCGCATCAAGGCCGATGCGGTGGGCTTGATCGCCCAGGATTACAACACAGATAAGGTAGATATCGCCGACCTTTATCCGGGCTGCTGCGAGATCTGGACCAGCGCTGAACAAATGGATCGGGTCAAGACTAGCGGTGGATTGGCCCTGGCCGATCTGGAGTCCTACGGCGGCCCCCTTCAGGCTAACGAGGGGGTGACCCTGGTGGATCGCAACCAGCCCAGCCACACCTTGTTGACCCGTCATCACGCACCTACGGCTGCCCTATTGCCCCTGCAGCGGGCCGGCAAGGCCCGGATCGGCCGCATCCAGGCCCGCAACCGCGAACAGACCTTTGCCCTTGACCTGCTGCTGGACCCCGATGTGCCCCTCGTCACCTTGGTGGGCATGGCCGGCACCGGCAAAACCTTGCTAGCCCTGGCAGCGGGACTGAACCAGGTGGCCGATGAGCGTCTCTATGACCGCCTCCTGGTGACCCGGCCGGTGATTCCGTTGGGAAAAGATATGGGTTATCTCCCTGGAGATCTGGAGGAAAAAATGGGCCCCTGGATGCAACCAATTATCGATAATCTCGACTATCTACTAGGTGCTGATGAACCCTCTGGCTCCCGTTCGAATCAACGCTCTCCCCGCAACAGCTGGGCAGATCTCAAGGGCATGGGCCTGCTTGAGGTGGAAGCAATTAGTTATATCCGTGGCCGCTCGATACCCCGTCAGTTCATGGTGGTCGATGAGGCCCAGAACTTGACACCCCATGAAATCAAAACCATCGTGACCCGTGTTGGAGAAGGCACCAAAATCGTGGTGACAGGCGATCCCTACCAAATCGACAATCCCTACGTTGATGCTGAGAGCAATGGACTCACCTGGTTGGTTGAACGCTTCAAGGGCCAGAGCCTGGCTGGCCACGTCTCGCTGCTGCGCGGTGAACGCTCGCCCCTGGCGGAGCTGGCCGCCAAGCTCCTCTGAGCAACGAACCCTGCGTCAGCCATGGCATGCTGACCCACGAAACAAGGTAGTTCGGTGATGGGCTCCGGCCGGTTAGCACCCCTGAGGCGCAGGCCAGGGTCCTGGACATCCACCCTGAGCCTGGTCCTCTTGCTGGGCCAAACGATGGTTGCAACACCCATTTTGGGGGCTGAAGTGCCCCAGGCTGCCGCCCCTAGCGCCGTTGTGGTCTACACCCAGAAGGACACCCGCGATGTGGTGGCTCTTGTGGAAGCGGCCGCCAACGAAGTCAGGCTGCATGGCCGTGACGCCTTCGCCGGCTTCCGGCTCAGGGGAAGCCGCTGGTTTCAGGGCGATCGCTATGTTTTTGTCCTGGCACCCGATGGCAACAGTGTCGTCTATCCGCCCGATCCCGAAAGCGAAGGTCTCAGCTTTCTCGGCTTCCAAGACCTCGGCGGCAAGCCCTTCGGTCGCCAGTTTCTGGATGTTGCCAACAGCCCGGAGGCCAGGGGTTGGGTTCACTATCAATGGCGGAAACCAAACCGCTCCGACCGCCGACCGGTCTGGAAATCCACCTATCTGATGGCCGTAACCGCGCCATCCGGCCAGCGCTATTTGGTGTTGTCGGGTCTCTACGAACCCCAGGTCGAGAGGGCCTTCATCGTGCAGCAGGTGGACGCGGCGGCACGCCTGCTGCAGCGCCAAGGCCGCTCGGCGTTCGAAAGCTTGAGGGATCGTCGGGGACCCTATTTTTTTCATGACACCTACGTCTTTGTAGACACACCCGCTGGGGTTGAAGTCTTGAACCCCGCCTTTGCTGATGTCGAAG
>CAMDWF010000191.1 GCA_945878795.1 Synechococcus sp. UW140 | reverse complement strand
AAGACCTGGAGCTGCTCGGCAGGCTCACGGCCCTGCCCGCCAGCTTTCCGCGCCAGGTGCCTGTCTTGTTACTGGAAGCCGCCGACGATGCCATCGTCCATCCCGCCGCCCGGGATCGGCTGCGCCAGGAGCTGCCCCAGGCCCAGGTGCAGCTGCTGGCAGGGTCCGGCCATGCCATGGGGGACCCGGCCCTGATCCCCATGGTCTTCGACTGGTTGCAGGATGGTCTGACCTGAAGACGGCAGCGATCCTGACGAGCGATTTCAGCCAGAGGGTGCGGGCCGGTTTCGCCCGCCAGGCCGCGCATTACGACAGCCAGGCCAGGCTGCAGCAGGCCGTGGCCTGGAGATTGGCCCGCTGGTGTCGGGATCTCCCCTTAACCGCCGGTCCGGTGGCCGATCTGGGGTCCGGCAGCGGCCTGCTCAGTCGCGCCCTGCTGCGGCACTGGTCGGCCCTGGCGGACCAGCCGCCCTTGCAACTCGACCATTGCCCCTCGTTACTGGCCCTCAACCCCTTGCTGGTCAGCGCCGCCCCCCTGCCCCAGCGGCTCTGGGATCTCAACGACGGGCTGCCGATCGAGCTGGCGCAGGCCGCCCTGCTGGCCTCCAGCTTCGCCCTGCATTGGCTCGATGATCCGGTGAGCCAGCTGGAAAGTTGGTGCGATCGGCTGGCTCCGGGGGGCTGGCTGCTGCTGGCCGTGCCCACCGCCGGCAGCTTTTGCCAGTGGCGCCAGGTGGCGGCGGCGGCGGCCGTGCCCTGCACCGCCCTGGCCCTGCCCGAAGCCGCCGCCTTGCTGGCCGCCAGCGCCGCTCGGGGCCTGCGCCCCCAGCGCCAGGCCCTGTTGCGTTTCAGCCAGGCCATGCCCGACGGACTGGCCTGCCTGCGCCAGCTCAAGGCCATCGGTGCCGGAACCAGTCGTCAGCCCCGCCTATCGCCTGGCCAGTGGCGGCGTTTGCGCAGCCATTGGCCCTCTCCAGCCTGCCTAGATTGGGAAATCTTGCTTCTGTTGGCCCAGAGGGATCCATGCGTCTGATCGTCGCTGGCACCGATACCGATGTCGGCAAGACCGTTGTCAGTGCGCTGCTGGTCCAGGGACTGGCAGCCAACTACTGGAAACCGGTTCAGAGCGGCCTCACCGATGGCAGTGACAGCCAATGGGTGCAGGAGAGGCTGAGCCTGCCGCCAGGGCGAATCCTCAAAGAGAGCTACCGGCTGCAGGCCCCTGTTTCCCCCCATTGGGCGGCGGAACAGGAACAGGTGCTGATTGACCCCCAGCGGTTGTCGTTGCCCGCTGGCAACGGGCCCTTGGTGGTGGAAACGGCCGGCGGGGTGATGACTCCCCTGGGTCGGGACTGGCTGCAGATTGACCAGATCCGCCGCTGGGGCTGGCCCCTGGTCCTGGTGGCCCGCAGTGGCCTCGGCACCCTCAACCACACATTGTTAACACTCGAGGCCCTGCGGCACCGTTCCATTGCCGTGCTGGGACTGGTGCTGAACGGCCCCCTCCATCCTGACAATCCCCGCACCCTTGCAGAGATTGGGGGCATTCCCGTACTAGCCCAACTCCCCCGGCTGGAACCACTCACTGCGGCGGCGCTGCAACGGCAATGGCTGGATAGTGACCTGCCTGAAACCCTGCGGCCATGACCAAAAGACACCTGCTGGTGAGCCTGGCTGTGGCCCTTATTTGCAGTGGCATCCTGGTGGTGTTCACCAATCTTGAAGGCAGTTTGCGGGGATGGTTCCTCTGCGGCCACCTCACTCCCTCCAGGCATGGCCGTTGCCCCTGATGCTCCCGGACCTCAGGCTATGGCCCGTGAACTGATCGGGCAATGGCCAAAAATGGCCGCGACATTTTGTTTGGCGATTGAAAGTGGCCAGCCTTGACGGAGCTGTTCTTGCATAATCTCCAGCTGGGATTGGCTCCAGCCCTGGCGCTCAAGCATGGCCTTGAGCATCTGCCATTGACCTTCGGCAAACACATCTTGGCGACGGGTCATCTGGGTGTTATGACTAGTGGAGGCCGAAGCAACTGAAGTGAATCGCTTAGAAACGTAAGCTGATCGTGAAGATTTCATGAAACTAGGGAGGTGGTTCGTAGTAGGGGCATTGTGGGGAGCAAAAATTAAGATTTGCCTTTCTGTTGCTTAATCATGACGATGATTTTCCGTTTTGGTTCTTTTTTGGTGCGCCATGGCTGAATTTTCATCTTCTCTTTGGCATTCCCACCTATGGCACCCCTTCACCCAGGTGGCGACTGCCGATCCACCCCTGCGCGTGGTTTCCGCCCGGGGATCCCTGCTCTATTTGGAGGATGGTTCCACCTTGATCGACGCCATCAGCAGCTGGTGGGTGACGCTGCACGGTCACGCCGAGCCTTCGATTGCGGCCGCGATTGCCGCCCAGGCGATGGTTTTAGAGCAGGTGATTTTCGCCAACTTTCGCCATGTCGGTGCCGAGCGTCTCGCCGAACGTCTCTGTAGTCACACGGGTCTGGATCGACTCTTTTTTTCAGACAATGGCTCCACCGCCGTTGAGGTGGCCCTCAAAATCGCCTGGCAGTGGTGGCACAACTGCGGCGAACCCCGCTCCCAGGTGATCGCTTTCGCCGGGGCGTACCACGGCGACACCTTCGGGGCGATGGCCGTCGGCGAGCGCTCGTTGTTCAGCGCCCCCTTTGAACCCCTGCTTTTTGATGTGGCCCGCGTTCCCTGGCCCGCCACCTGGTGGGGTGATGACTCGGTGCAAGAGCGGGAAGGCCAGGCCCTGCTGGTGCTCGAGCGCCTCTTGCAAACCCCAACCGCCGCGGTGATCCTCGAACCTCTGCTGCAAGGATCGGGCGGCATGGCCGTGGTGCGCCCCGTCTTTCTGCAGGCGGTGCAGCGGTTGGTGCGCCAGGCGGGGGCCCTTTTGATTGCCGATGAAGTGCTCACGGGCTTCGGCCGCTGCGGCTCCCTGTTCGCTTGCCAGCGGGCCGGCCTGACGCCCGATCTCATGGCCCTCTCCAAGGGGCTCACGGGGGGCTTCCTGCCGATGGGTGTGACCCTGGCCCGTGAAGCGCTCTACGCAGGGTTTATCGGCACCGATCCCAGCCTTACCCTCTTCCACGGCCATAGCTTCACCGCCAACCCCCTGGGCTGTGCTGCGGCCCTGGCCAGCCTCGACCTGCTGGAGGCCAGCCCGGAGTGTTATCAGGGCATGGAGGCGCGCCTGAAGCCCGGCCTCGTCGCCCTTGCCGCCCATCCCAAGGTGCGCCGTCCCCGCCAGCTCGGCTGCGCCGCCGCCTTCGATCTGGCGGTCCCAGAGCCCGGCTATCTCAATCGGGCTGGCCGCCGCCTGCAGCAGCTGGTGCAGCAGCAGGGAGTCTTTTTACGCCCCCTTGGATCGGTGGTGTATCTCTTTCCACCCCTCTCCACCACGGACGAGCAACTGGACCAATGCTTCCAGGCGATCGCCCAGGCCCTGGACCAACTCTGACGCCCCCGAGGCGCCGGCTGTCAACTCAAGGCCCGGCCAAGATCGCCGCCTCGACATCGGCGCGGGAGAGGCCATAGGGGAAATGGCGCACCCTGCTTTGACCGTCCTGCTGCCAGCTCACCCGCAGGTCTTCCATCTCCAGCTCAATGCGGGCACTCCATTGGGGACGATGCAGATCCCAGCTGGAAGGCCGCCGGCTGTCCTGATGGGCGCCGATCTGGCGCAGCCATTCTTCCAAGGAGGGCAGCGGGTGGTTGTAAAGGGGTATCTGCTCAGGGGGGAGCATCAGCAGGTGGCTCAGCTTTGGCAGTCTGGGGAACTACGGGGGCCAACGGTGGATCAGGGGGCCCATCAACCCCAGCAACCGACCAACTGGGCGGTGTAACCAGGGCCAGGCCCCGGGCCCAGGCCACGCCAAGACCCAGCACCAGGCTCAGGATCAAAGCAACTCCCAGGAGCAAAAGGGCCAACCACTCGCCGCCCGAGAGGGCGCGGTGCACCGAGAGCCTGCGGCCCGCCGCCGCCTGGGGCTCCGGTGCAACAACCGTCGGCAAGGCAGGGGCGGCCACCAAGGCCAGATGCTGGTCATAGGCCCGGCGGCGGTTCGGATCGCTGAGGGTGGCGTAGGCCAGCTGCAGCCGCGCAAAGGCCGCTTCCGCTTGCCGGGGCGGTAGTTGGGTGGTGTCGGGGTGGTAAAGCTTGCTTAGCTGGCGGAAGGCCTGACGCAGCTCCTGGGGGGTCGCCACGCTGGAGACTTTCAGCTCCGCGTAATGGCAGGAGCCGCCAGGAGAGCCGGCGAACGACGGGGTTGGGTTGGGCGAAGGGGCCATGGCCCGAAAACGGCGGCGGCAGGACGCGGTCGGCGGGATCCTAGAAAGAAGCTTCCAGGCCCCCGTGGATGGTCAACCGTCCTGACCCTGTCCGACCCTCGGACTCCGAGCCGATGGTGCCCGACGCCCCCCAGGGCGAGCCGTTGCTGGGTCCATCGCCAGCGCTCGATGGCCAAGGCCTGCCCACGGCAGAGTTCTGGGCCCAGCTGGGCTGGATACCGGAGGCCAGCCAGCTGCACTGCTTGGTGGAGCTCCAAGGGCAGTTGAGGCACTGGAACACTCGCCTCAACCTGTCGCGATTGGTGGAGGGGGAAGACTTCTGGATCGGCCAGATCTTTGACAGTCTCTGGCCCTTGGTGCCCCTGCTGAGCCAGCAGCCCCCCCGGGCGATGCCGTTGCGCCTCATCGACGTCGGTACCGGCGGGGGGTTTCCGGGGTTGGCCATCGCCATCGCCCTGCCCGAGGCCCAGCTCACCCTGGTGGATTCGGTAGGCCGCAAGGTGGAGGCGGTGCGATCGATGGCGGCGGCCCTGGGGCTGGGCGATCGGGTGCAGCTGCGCTGCGAGCGGGTCGAGCGCACCGGCCGCAGCAGGGATTGTCGCGGCCGCTTCGATTGGGCCATGGCCCGGGCCGTTGCCGCAGCGCCTGTCGTCGCCGAATATCTAGTGCCCTTGCTGGCGCCCCAGGGCCGGGCCTTGCTCTACCGGGGCCGGTGGCTGCCCGGAGACCGGGCCGATCTTGATCGGGCCCTACCCCTTTTGCGGGCTGAAGTTGAAGCGGTGCAGGGCCGTGAATTGCCCGCAGAGCGTGGGGTGCGCCATGCCCTCTGGCTGCGGCCGTTGGCTGCCTGCCCGGCCGCCTATCCGAGGGCCGTTGGGGTGCCACTCAAAGCGCC
>CAMDWF010000190.1 GCA_945878795.1 Synechococcus sp. UW140 | reverse complement strand
GGCGGATCGCACCTCAGGCCTGGCCAGCAAGCTGGGGCAGGGGATCTCGGAAGCCGGCGAATGCTTTGGCGATCTGGTGGCAGAAGCTCGCGCCGACATCGAGCAGAGCCGTTCCACCAAGGCCATAGATGGTGGTAAGGCCTGAAGGTAGTGAGCGAATCAGATTCCAGCCCTTTTACGGTGGAGCACTGGGTGCCCCACCGTATTCGCATTCGCTTCCGCGAGCGCATGAAAGTAGAGCAATTACGCAGCTTGATCTGGCTGCTGGAACAACACTTGCCAGGGGCCCAGGTGCGCCAAACCGCAGCTGGGCTGGGCCTGGTTCTCTCGTCACCGGATCCTTCCCAGCCGCTCGAGGATCCCGTGCCACTACTACTGCAGTTAATAGAGCAGCCCCTGGCCCATCTCAATGAACCGCCGGCGCGAGGCTTGCGACTGATTTGGCAAAGCTCCCAGCAACCCACCCTGAAGCTGCTGATCTCCCTGGCCATCGCCGGCTGGGCCCTACCCCTACTGCCAGGAACTCCTTTCTTTCTATTGGCCTGGTGGCTGGGCTGGCGGCCGGATCAGCCCGGTACCAACGACAACACCACCTCCAAAAACGGGGCCACAACCCGGGCCGAGATCGGTGCCAGCTCGATGAATTCAGCCGGCAGCGGCACCTTCAACCGTTGACCGGCGGCTTCCACGATTAGGGCCTGGTTTTTCAGATACACGCGCAGGTCATCTCGATCTAAACCGGGGGCATAAATTCGGCAATATTTTTTATCGCCCTGGTGGCGCCAGCTCACCGGACAGCTGGTCTGCAGCGGTTCGTCGAGCCAGAGCGCCATCGCGCCAGCCAGCCCTTCAACGGCGGTGGCGGTGAATAGCAGGGGGAAGTCCATGCCCAAGAAGTCGTCTGGGTGCCAGCCATCCCCCTGCACCCAGAGCCGCGAAAGAGGAAGCTCGTTGAGACAAAGGGCCAGCAGGCGGCGCCGCACCAGTGCCCGATCGGAGGCATCGGCGTCAAGGGCCAGAAACAGCTCACCTCCCCTGGCGGGCTCAAGCTTTTTGGCCAGGTTCTCCAGACTGCGGCGCCAGGTTGGGGAGAGCTGAAGGCCGGTGGCATCCGGCAGCTGCAGCCGCAGCACAAGCTCCAGGTGGGCCAGTTTCTGACGGGTCTGCGACCACCAATGCAACAGGGGATGCCACAAACTCTCCAGCAGATCGGGACCTTGACGAGCCAGCCTCAGCAGCGGCAGGGCCTGGGGGAGCGGCGGCAATACCACCAGTGGCTGCAGGTGGGGCGAACCCTCCAGCTGCTCGAGCTGCTGGGCAAGCCATAGCAATCTTTGCAACTCATCCAGTCCAGGTAAGAGCCACGGGGGGGCAGGTTCCTCGAGATCTAGGTTTAGAAGTAATAGCCAGGGTGTCAGGGGTTCCCTCAGCTGCTGCCAAAGATCCAAGGCCGAATCCCCAGCCTTGAAACTGTGCAGTTCGGCAACACTTGCATCGTCACCACTGGTGTCAATAGCCAATTCGCCCGTGAGATCCACCACGCAGTAGCAAGTAGCCTGCTGCGAGCAGCGATTGAGCAGGGCAAGCACTAAGGCAGAGCGCTGGCTCGACCTGTCAGCCAGCACAAAAGCGGGAAATTGATCGATCACAAATAAATCGTCTATTTGGCTACAAAAACATTTAGGAGGATTCCCTTTAGGGTACTTCGACAAATTGCCCCTGGCGTGGCCTTGGGCTCCATCCACTCCAGTTGCTGCAGTGGGTCTCGCTGGTCAGCCCGCGCGGAACCCGAATTTTTTCGAGGTGCCCTATACCGCAGACCGGTGGAAGAACCGAGGCAGTGGTGGACAAATTTTCGCAACTGCTGCATAATTGCATCACCTTCTTAGTAGTCATGTTTGAACTCGAGACACTTCTTGCCTTCAGCCTCGGAGCTGGGCTGGTGTCCCTAGCGCCATTAGTGCGCAAACTGGGCAATCAGCAACTGGGCGATTCGATGAACCAAGCGGGTCGCACCATGGCCAAAGGGGGTATCAAGTTGGGAGTCACGGTGGCAGGGGTTGCCGGCACGGCGGCCCGTAGCGTTGCCCGCCACGCCGCCGAGGCCGCCGAGTCGATCGGAGATTTTGTAGCCGAAGTCCGCACCGAGATCGAATCTGAAGCCAACGACGCTGAAGTCGAACCAACGGCCAAAGCCACCAGCGGCAAGGGCCCCCGGAGCAAAGGCACGTCCGCAACCAAAGAGATAACCGTTACTGAAGTCACCGTAGAATAGACGACTTGTTTCTCCAAGCCCCCGGGCCTCACATATTCCCAGCTTTCATGAGTGACTCGATACAAGACAGCTGCCAAAATTAGCTCACCAATCAATAACCAAATAAAGCTAGCTTATTAAATCACCTGTAAAATGCTTGCCCCGGAATCTTGCATTGGCACCAGTGACCCCATTGCCAAGCTGGCGAAGCTATATTCCAACCTGCAACGGGGGTTGATCAATTGACCCACCTAAATGATGGCGCCGCAAAGGCGGTTTACGCCGACAACGGTTTTCAGGTCCTGCATTGCACAGGCCGTCGCTTGCGGCTTGCCATTCCAGAGGACTTTGGCGCCCATCAGGCTCTGGAGAACTGGCTGATCCAGCAGGCCAACATCGAGGCAGTCCGCCTGAACAGTATAGCTGGCAGTTGCGTATTGCAGCTGGCAGCGAATAGCAAACCCTGGGATACGGCTGATATAATCCAGTGGCTGGCCCAGCTGCCAGGCAGCCACATCGCCGCCGAAGCAGCCCTAACGGCCCTGCCAAAGCAAGTAAAAGCGATCGGCAAGGGTTCCGAAGCCAGCTCCGGCGCAGCGGATGAAGAGGCCTTCGTGCCCTCACGCCTCCTGTTACCAGCAAGCTCCCTGGCCCTTGCCCTGCTTGCCGGCCCCCTCTCCTTGCCCCCCCTGGCGGTGGCGGGCTTCATCCTGGTGGCCGCTCACCTCAGCTTTAAACGGGCCTGGATAGGCCTGCGCGAAGAGGGCATGATCAACGTCGATTTTCTCGATTCCCTCGCGGTGACCCTCCACAGCCTGGGAGGTTTCCTGGTGGGCCCGGCGATGATGATCAGCATGATTGAAGGCGGCGAGGCCGTGCGTGATGCCACCCAACGTATCGCCCATTCCGCCAACAACGACCTACTGGCCAGTCTGCATACCGATGTCATAAAATTGATCAACGGTGCCGAAGTACTGGTACAGAGCAGCGAGCTTGAGACAGGCGATCAAGTGCTGCTCTTCCCAGGGGACAACATTCCCGTTGACGGAGTGATCATTTCCGGAGAAGGCAGCTTCGACGTAGTTAAACTCACCGGTGAATCAGTGCCCCGGCACGGCTCATCTGGGGACGAAGTTCTGGCCGGATTTATACTGCTGGAGGGCAAGATTGTAATTGAGACCAAAGCAGTTGGCGATAATACCCGTATTGGTCAGATCACCACCATGATCGAATCAGCACCTGTTTACGACACTCGAGTTGGCAACATTGCCGAAAGAATTGCCAATCGCTTTGTAATCCCCACCCTGCTTATCGCTGGCATCTCACTGCTCTTTAGCGCCGGCAATATTCCCCAAGCTGCATCCCTGTTGATGTTTGACTTGGGCACCGGACTGAGGGTTTCGGTGCCCACGGCCATCATGGCTGCCCTATCCCGGGCGAGCAGCCAGGGATTGCTGATCCGCAGTGGCCGTTCCCTAGAGCTACTTGTGGATGTGGATGTGGTGGTCTTCGATAAAACTGGCACCTTGACCCAGGGCCATCCCTCCGTGGTGCAGATGGATGTGCTGCATCCCGAGCTAGATGCGAAACGGCTCATCTGGCTTGCCACCACGGCCGAGCAGGGCCTGAACCATCCGGTGGCTACAGCAATCGTTAATTACGCCGAATCCCTCGGGCTTGAGCCCGGTCAATGTGATGGCTGGGACTACCGGATCGGTAAGGGGGTAATTGCGGTGATTGAAGGGAAGCAGGTTTTGATCGGCAATGCCAAAATTCTTCAGGACGAGGGGCTTTCACCTCCGGCGCTAAACCCTGAACCATCCCTTCGCGCCTCAACACCTATTTACCTAGCCTTGGACGGAGTTGTGGCTGCAGTATTCTATGCTGCAGATCAACTTCGGCCCGACAGCAAACAATTGATAGCGGAACTCCACCGCCGCGGCATCCAGGCCCACATGCTCACAGGCGATGTCGCCAGCGTAGCCAATGCCGTGGCGGCCGAGCTGGGGCTTCAGCCAAACGAAGTGCATGCTGGTGCCCTTCCCGATCAAAAGGTTGAACTGGTTAAAAAACTGAGCGAGCAAGGCCACAAGGTGGCTTTTGTGGGCGATGGCGTCAACGATTCAGCCGCCCTGGCCTATGCGGATGTCTCATTATCCTTTGCCTCTGGCAGTGATCTTGCCCGCGAAACTGCCGACATAGTGCTCACCAACGATAAGGTGTCGGGCCTGATCGTGGCCCAGGACCTAGCCCGCCGCACCTTTGCCCTGGTGCGTCAAAATATTGGCATAGTTGGGGTGCCAAACCTCTCAGCCCTGGTGATCGGCACATTCCTGCCAATAAGCCCTATTGCCGCCGTACTGCTGAATAATGGTTCCTGCCTGGTGGCTGCAGCGAATGCCATGCGCAGCCTTGGCTTCAAACCCAGCGAGCTTCTCCCTGCAGGGGAAGCTTCGCCAAAAACCAAGCCGGCCAATGGGGAAGATATAGCCCCAGACAAGATATACTCCAAAGCTGAACTCCCCAGGCAGACAGCTGATCAAGCCAGCTGTTCTCCCAGCCACCCCCTCGAACTCACCAGTATCGATCTGGCCCGCCGGCTCAGATCTAACTATCAAACCGTTATAGCCCGACGGTGCAGTGGCGGGCTGGAGCAATGGACCAGGGAGCGGGATCCTGATGGCCTGGCCTGGATCTTCATTTCCAGCAACAACACCTACCGACCTCTCGCCCTGGCCTGATGGATCTGTCCGCTTGTTTCAGCCTGCGTCACCAGATCGGCACCAGGCAGCGCTATCAAATCCGTTCGGCCAATCCTCTCAACTGGGAGGCCCTCTCCAAGGCTCTGGGGCGCTGTCTTGGTAACTCAACCTGGCAGTGGCGCGTCAATCGACTGGCCGCTTGTGTCGTCATTCAGAAGCGGCCAGAAGCCGGCCAGGAGGCAGCCTCCCCAGCCAACGCCCGGCAGAGGGTTGAACAAGCTCTGATCGAAGCCT
>CAMDWF010000189.1 GCA_945878795.1 Synechococcus sp. UW140 | reverse complement strand
CGAAGACGACGCTCAGCTTCCCGACGGCCTCCAGGACCGCATCGACAGCGGCGAGCTTTTCTTCTGGGAGCCCGATGAAGCCGGCGCCTTCGCAGCCCAGGTGCGCGCCTACGGCGCCGTGAAGGGCAAAAAGAAACTCCCCTGGCGCTACCGCTGGCCCGATGAGGTTCGGGACGATGTGCTCGCCCGCTTGCTGGCGCTGAATGCCGAGCGCTACGAAGAAGAAGTCGCCCAGGGGTTGCACAGCAAGGGCGCCAAGAAGGCGGCTGGGCCGGCAACGGCAGGAGACAAGCGCCGGGGGCAGCCGCCGAAAGCGACCCAGGCGGGCGAGACTGTTGGGGTCCAGGTGGAGCAGATGGGGCTGGGGCTATGACAAGCCAGGATCAAACCATGGTTGGGTTGCCGCTCTCCGAGCCCCAGCTTGCGGCCATCAGCAGAGCCTGCCGGCAGCATCACGTGGCGCGGCTCTACCTGTTTGGGTCGCTGCTGCGGCCCGATTACCGCCCTGGAGAAAGCGACATCGACCTGCTGGTGGAGTTCCTGCCACTTGATCCCGGCAGCCTTTACGAGGCCTACTTCGCACTCTTGGACGACCTGCGCCTGGGCCTGGCTACGCGCGTCGATCTGGTGATGGCCGATGCCGTCCGCAATCCCTACGTCAAACAAAGCATCGAGGCCAGCAAACAGCAGATCTATGCAGCGTGACCCCCGGGCCTATCTGAGCGACATCCTGGAGGCTGCAGCTGCCATTCAGGAAGCAACAAGCACGATTGATGCAGCTGGCTACGGCAAGTCGAGGCTGATTCGTTCGGCCGTCGAGCGTGAGTTCATCATCATCGGTGAGGCCTTGAAGCTGATCTCACAGCGAGATCCACAGCTGTTTGCCGCGATCCCTGAAGGTCGGCAAATCATCGATTTCCGCAACCTGCTCACCCACGAGTATCTGAATGTGAGTGTTCAAGTGGTCTGGGGTGCCATGCAAACGGATCTGCCGGTTTTGATCGACCACTGCACGCAGCTGCTCCGCCAGCTCAACGGGGAACTCACCTGACCATGGCCACCTCCGCCGCAATCCGCCAACACCTGGTCGATGCCCTAGGCCTGGATCTGATCGGTCCTGGTTGGGACGATGTCGCCCGTCGTCATGAGCACCTTCCCCAGCCACCCTCCGCCTGGTACACCACGGGCTTCTTGGTGCCCCATGTGTTCGAGCAGGAGGCCCGCCGCACCACGGAGGATGAACAGCTCTCCTTCGCTGATCTCGCTGGCGAAGAACCCAGCAACGGCGCCTCCAACCGCTTAGTGAAACAGGAAAAGGATGACGACGCCAACGACGCCCTTGATCAGGCCAACACCCGCCGCAGCTGGTTTCCCTCCTCCCTTGGCCTGAGCTTCATCCTTGAGAAGGGCTCCACCTTGGAGGCCACCGTCACCTGGGGGGATTACAGCGCTCCTGCCGATGGAGCCGAGGAAAAGCTCTGGAGCCGCACGCCCCAGCGGCAAACCGTCAAGATCTCGATCGATCGCCCTGATACCAGCCCAGACATCCCCCTTGAAGGCCAACCGCAAGGCCTTTGTCTGCGTTGGATCGCCCGGCCAGCTCCCAGCAAGCTTGGCTACCCCAGCGACCAGCTCTCCGTCTCGCTGTTTTTGCTCAACCAACGCGAGCCACCCCAGACCAATCAGATCCGCCATCGCGATCCGGTCACGGCCTTCCAGGCTCAGGTTTCGTTGTGTTGCGAGAGGGGTTTCCCGCCACGTCGCGATGCCCTGCAGCAGGCCGCCAAGGATCCCGACGAACGCTTGGCGGCCCTGCAGTACCGGCGGGACTACTGCTTCGCGAGCGGCCACAACGCAGCCGTGATCGCATCAGACATCCCCGACGACAATCCGGCCCGCTGCCACAGCCTCACCACCACCTGGCTGCCCACCGCCCGGGTCTAGCGCACCCTGCCCAAACCTCCGGCGGGCATCCAGGTGCCCATGGGCATGGAGGCCCTGGCGGATCACGCCCAGAGCGAGCGGGTCTGTCAGCAACTGCTGCCAATGGTGGCGGCCTACCGGGGCTGGATTACCCAGCAACCGAAACACCCCATCAGCGACAACGAGCAAAACGAGACAGCCAAGCAGCTACGGGCCCAGGCAGAAGACTGCGCCAAGCGCATCGAACACGGCATCAAGCTGCTCGCCGATCCCCTGGTGCAAGAAGCCTTCCGCACCATGAACCTGGTGATGGCCGGGGCCCAGCGCCAGCGCAGTGCCATTAGCGCCAAGGTGCCGCCGATGACAGCCTCGACGAACACCTCCCCACCGAAGTGCGCGATCACGTGATCGATCTGCTTGAAGCCTGGTGGAAGCTCACCCAGGAGCCAGAAGCCAAGCTGCAGTACTGGACTCATGAAGAAAAGGGGCTGGTGCAGGCTTCCTGCACACCGCCCTCGATACCGACCCGATCTACCAAGCCGAGGGCTTAAAGCAGTTCACCACCAATTGGAGCCTCCGCGATGTGGAACCCTCCGCACCGATCCGGATGGTGAATTTCAGGGAAGAAATCACCGCCGACAATTGATTGATCAATCGAGCAACTGAAGCCGATAACCAACAACGCCATGCCTCCCTCCACTCGCCGCAAAGCAGCACCCCCGCCCCTCGGTGAAGCCCGCCAGAGCCAGGTGCTGCAGCTCTATGGACCCGGGGCCATGGTTGATCTGCCCGACTACTCCCTACTGATCGGGGGTTTGGATTTCTGGAATGACCGCGGCTGCGATCTGATCCATGAGCCGAGACTGCTGCAACTGGTGCGCCAGGCCACGGGGGCGGCCCGAGTCGACCTGCGGACCCCGCCCAAGGAGGTGGATCCGCTCAAGAACATCAGCGGTTCGATCAAGGCTCTGCGTTTTCCGGAGTGGTCGGTTGCTCAAAAAGTGAGGGAGCGGATGGCTTTCGGGATTCCCTGCCGTGCCAGGCCCCTGGTTCATTTCAACGATGGCTGCATCTCTGACTGGCGCACGTACCAAGACGATGAAGGCAAGTTCCCGCTAGTTCCTGTTCGCTTTATGATGGTCTGCCCCCATGGGCACCTCAGCGACATCCGTTGGCGCGACTTCTGTTTCCGTCAGTTCGGCTGCAAGAACACCGAACGCCTCTATCTGCTGGAAGCCGGCACCGGCAACGACTTCACCCAGATCTATGTGCAGGCGGAAGGGGGCACGACCCGCAAACTTGCCGATGCCTTGATCACGGAGCTGAGCCCTCTGGGGCTTTGCCAGGGTCACGCCCCTTGGCTGGGTCGCAATACCCGTGACCCCGAAAAGTGCCAGACCGATGGTGAGCCCACCAAGAATCGCCTCCTGGTGCGTTCTGCCACCAACGCCTATTTCACCGAGACAATCTCGGTAATCTCCCTACCGGAAGAAGCCAACTCGCTGAGCAAGCGCGTCACCGAACTCAAGGACGACCTCGCCTTGATTGAGGCGGAAGCCGATGTGTCGGCAGCCATCAAGTTCAATCCGCGGCTGAAGAGCGCTTTTGCCGGTGTTGATCCAGCAGTCCTCTGGCAGACGATCGAGGCCCTGCGGGGCGGAACCGCCGGCCAAGCCGCCCAACCAAAGGATGAGGAGCTGTCTCTGCTGATCGGTCCCATGGATGGGGTCTCCAGCTCAGGACAAGCGGTAGGTCGCTTCCCAGCCCATCTTGATTGATCATGTTGCTGGGATGCCAACGAGCGTTGCTATTTTGGTGGCCTCACCTCCACGGCGCCATCAACCGCTCCAGGGTGGCCTGCTGGGCTGAATTGAGGCGCTTGTCGGGCTGATCGCCGTGGGGCACCAGGCAGTTGTCCTTGTCGTTAATCGGAGCCGCCGCGGTGGTGCTACCACCGGCGGTGAGGGCGGGCTTGCGGTAGAGGCTGGTGCCTTCCTTGATCGTTTCCAGCACCTGGATCTCCTTGATGGTCATCGGATCCACCTTCAAGGGATTGGCGCTCAGCACCACCAGATCGGCCAGCTTGCCTGGTTCGAGCGAACCCTTGGTTTTCTCCTCGTGGAACTGGTAGGCGCCGTTGATGGTGAGGGCCCGCAGGCCGTCGTAGGCGCTCACCTTTTCCTGGGGAGCCAGCACCACCCCGGACTTGGTGGTGCGGTTGACGATGTTCCAGAGGGCGTAGATCAGGCTGGGGCTGACGCCCGCCGGCATGTCGTGGTGCATGGTCCAGGCGATGCCGGCCCGCTGCACCGAACCTGCCGCCCCGGCCCAGGCCAGCCGCTCAGGGCCCATCAAGCGGGCCAGATAGTCGCCCATTGGATAGATGCCGCCGGCGGTGAAGCTGGTGATCGCGCCCACCTTTTTGGCCCGCGCGATCTGGTCGGGCCGCAGGAACTGGGCGTGCTGGATCACCGGCCGATGGTCGGCCGGGCCCTGGGCGGCATAGGCCTTCTCGATCGCGCTCAGGAAGTTATCCACCGCCTGGTCGCCGATGCTGTGGCCGGCCACCTGGCGGTTGCTCTTCCAATAGGTGGCCACGGTGGCCTCCACGGCGGCCTGGGGATCCACGGCCAGGCCGCGGAAGTTCTTCTCGCTATTCCCGGGGGGATTGTTGGTGTAGGGCTGCGACATGAAGGCGTTATCCATGCTGCCGTCCAGCCAGAACTTCACCCCTGCCAACCGCACCCGGTTCAGGTAGCGCCCATCGCCATCCACCCGTGGCGCCCGCGAGGCGGGATCGGCGTATTGGGCGACCACGGCGCTGCGGCCCGCCTTGGCCTGCTCCAGGAAGGAATGCTTCACGTAGAGCAGCAGGTCGATCGGCAGCAGCTTCTCGTCGAGCATCTGCCGGGCCACATCGATGTCGTCATCGCTGAGGCCAAAACCCATCTCCGAGGCCGTGGTTTGACCATTGGCCGTCCACAGGGCCACGGCCTTGCCCACCCCCAGGCGAATCTGGGCCGGGGTGAGGGGCGCCTTGGCCGCCAGCACCGCAAACACCGGCGCTTCGGCGATGTGGCCGCTGGGCTCACTGCTGCCCGGTTTGCGGGTGATCACCCCCCCGGCTGGATCCTTGCTGCTGGCATTCCAGCCCATCTGCTTGAGCAATACCGAATTGATCGAACCCTGGTGGCCGGAGCCGTCCTGCACGAACACCGCCCGGCTGGTGCTCACGCTGTCGAGTTCCTCCTTGGTGGGGTGGCGGTTTTCGGCGAGCTGTTCAGCCCGGTAGCCCAGGCCCTCCACCCACACGCCCTCCGGCAGGGTGGCGGCGTGGGCCTTCAT
>CAMDWF010000188.1 GCA_945878795.1 Synechococcus sp. UW140 | reverse complement strand
TCAAAGGCGCGAATTGAGCCGAGGTGCAGGGCCCGCCGCAGGGCCGGCGCTTCGGCGGCGGCCAGCCCGCCGGGATCCTGGCCCACCTCGTCCACCAGTCGCCGCAGCAGCCAGCGCTGGTAAAGCGCATTGCGGCGGCGTTCCATCTGGAGCAGACAGGCCTCCAAATCGAGGGGGCTGCTGACACAGGCCAGGCCCTGCAGCGGCGATCCCAAGGCTGGCTTCTGGCCCAGGGCCGTCAGCAAGGCATTCAGCAGCACCGTGCCCCCCAGGGACAAGCCGACGCCGAAGAGGGGCAGGGATCCCGCCTGGAGCCGGGCCCAGGCCAGGGCGGTCAGCACATCTTGGTCACATCGGGCGGCGTAGCTGCCATGGGCCATAGGGCGGCCCTGGCCGGCCCCCCGCAGGTTGAGGCGCACCACCGTCAAACCGTGGTCCTGCATGACCAGGCCCAACCGGCGCAGGCTGGGGCCGGCGCTGCAGCCGCCCAACCCATGCACCAGCACCACCCAGCCCCAGGGCTCGGCGACCCCATCTACCCAGGCCAGCAGTCGGTCCGCCCCAGTGAGGGCAATAGTGGCCCGCTGGCCCCGATCCAGGGGTAGGCCAGGGGGGTGGAGGCTGTCCCGCACGGTCTGGAGATCGCCGCCCCACCAGGGAAAGCGGGGCCGAAAGGGCCCCCCGGTAGGCAGGCAATCCCAATCGGCATCGGGATGGGAATCCGGGCTCGCCATGGTCAGGGACTGGAATAGCGGCAGGGTGACCCGTGGCGGTGGGGCGCCAGAATCCCATCATGGCGCCCCCCTCCTTTGATCTTGGCCTGCGCCCGCGCACCAACCCCCTGGGGGAATCGGTCGCGGCCGCCCCGGCCATCGAACCACGCCAGTGGCAGCGCCAACTGATCGAGTTGTTGCGCCGCAGGCTGCGTCAGGGGCCTGCCCTTGATAAAGATGTGCTGGTTCATGCCGGGCCAGGGGCGGGCAAGACCATCGGTGCGCTCTTGGGGTTCCGCCGCCTCTGGCAGGAAGGCCACCTTGATCGCGTCCTGATCTGCTGCCACCGCAACACCATTGCCCAGCAATGGCTGGAAACGGGACGGCGCTTGGGTTTGATTCTCGAACCCTGGCATGGCGGCGCCCCCCGGGAAACCAGCCATGGCCTGGTCCTCAGTTACCAGGCGGCAACCCGGGCCCAGGGGCAGCCAACGGCACTGCTGAGCGGGGCCGGGCAAGGGGTGCGCTGGCTGGCCATTGCCGATGAAGTGCACCACCTCGGCCTCAATCCGGACGAACCGGAGTCCAGCGCCTGGGGGCCAGCCTTCAGCCGACTCAGCGCACCGGCCGCCTTGCGGCTAGGACTCTCCGGCACCCCCTTTCGGGCCGACAACCTGGCCTTCTGTGCCGCCCGGCGCCAGCCGATTCCGGCCGAGGCGGGGGGAGGCGAACACATCGTGCCGGACCTGAGCATCGAACCCCGCCAGTTGATCGAGGCCGGCGATGTAAGGCCGCTGGAATTTCGCTTTCAAGATGGCTGGGTAGAACACGGCCGGCCCCGGGACGGCGACGAACGGGAACGGTCGCCCTTGTCGGCCGAAAGCCGCGAAAGCTGGCGGGCCCGCAATCTGCGGCAGGCGATCCGCCTGGGGGACGGCGGTGGCATTGCCCTGCGGGTGTTGCTGCAGGCCCGCTCCCGCCTGGCCTGGGTTCGCCAGCGGGAACCGGCAGCCGGTGGCCTGGTGGTGGCCAGGGACATCGGGCACGCCCGTCAAATCAGCGCCCTGCTGATCGAGCAGGGGGATCGGGTGCAGCTGGTGCACTCCCAGGAGCTGGAGGCGGAGGCGCTGCTGAAGGCCTTCCGAGCCGGCGCCGGCGAATGGCTGGTGAGCGTGGACATGTGCTCAGAAGGGTTTGATGCGCCGCGGTTGAGGGTGGTGGCTTATCTGACCACGGTGGTGACGCGCAGCCGTTTTGTGCAGGCGATCACCAGGGCCGTGCGGGTGGCTGAGGCGACCCGGGCCTGCCCAGCCGGCCCCCGCCAGCCGTCCTATGTGTTCGCTCCGGCCGACCCCCTGTTGATGGACCATGCCCGGGGTTGGTCCCTGAGCGAGCCCTACCGGATCAGCCCGCCCCGAACGGTCGCCGGGGCCGGGGCCGGGGGCTGGGCCGGGGATCCGCTGGCGAGCTGGCAAGCCCTGGGCGTCCAGGCCAGTGGGGTCATCCAGGTGAAGGGCCCCCAATTACCAAATCTGAGCAAAAGTTCATTGCAGCCCCGAGGCGAAGAATGAGTCAGCAAAAGCTGTCAAGATGCCATGGCTATGCGACTGTGTATCAACAAACACCTTCATATGCCAGATAGCAAGGCAGGCTTGAAGTCAGCCGGACGAAACGCATGGACGCCTCGGTGCATCGCAGATTGACAGTTGCTGTCTGTTGGGCCTTGGCCCGCCGCTCAGCCCTCGACACCATGGAATTATACGAAGAAAGTTTTGCGCTCAGCGAAGAATTTCGCGAATGGTTGGTTGCCCTGGATCAAGATCCCGATGTGCTCAAGTCGAGCATGTTGATGGTGCCTAAAGATCTCACCTGCAAGCAGCGGCCAGAGACCGATGGATTGTTGGAAATTTAAAGTTAGTTCCAATTAATCAGCCAACGTTTTTGGTTCGCCAAAACCAGAGCACCACGCCCTAGGCTTAGCCGTAGTCACTCCGCTTAAGCCCCATGGTCGCCAGCGCGCCCCTTCCCGGCTCGACCGAAGGCTCCTTGCCTGAAGCTGCCATTGAAAACCTGGTCATCATCGGTTCAGGCCCTGCCGGCTATACAGCTGCCATCTATGCCGCCAGGGCCAACCTGGCACCCTTGCTGATCACCGGTTTCCAACGGGGTGGCATCCCTGGGGGCCAGCTGATGACCACAACCCACGTCGAGAATTATCCGGGCTTCCCCGATGGCATCCTGGGACCGGAGCTGATGGACCGCTGCAAGGCCCAAGCCCTGCGCTGGGGCACCAAGCTGGTGGAGGCGGATGCGGAGTCCCTCGACCTTTCCGTGCGTCCCTACCGGTTGGTCACGTCAGAAGGCGAAACCGTTTGGACCCACTCCCTGATCCTGGCCACGGGGGCCAGTGCCAACCGCCTCGGCATCAGCGAAGAAGAACGCTTCTGGAGCCGGGGCATCAGTGCCTGCGCCATCTGCGACGGGGCCACCCCCCAGTTTCGCAAGGAACAGCTAGCCGTAGTCGGTGGCGGCGATTCGGCCTGTGAAGAGGCGGTTTATCTGACCAAATACGGCAGCCAGGTGCACCTGATTGTGCGCAGTCACAGCTTGCGTGCCAGTGCCGCCATGGCGGATCGGGTCCTGGCCAATCCCGCCATCACTGTGCACTGGAACCGGGAGGTATTGGCAGGCATGGGCGAGGACTGGCTCAGTGCCATCCGCCTGCGGGAGCGCACCACTGGCGCCACGGAAGATCTGGCCGTCAGGGGCCTGTTCTATGCCATCGGCCACACCCCCAACACCGAGTTGCTGCAGGGTCAACTTGAGCTCGATGCAAGGGGCTATCTCGTCACCCGGCCCGGCCGCCCAGAAACCAGCCTGGAGGGAGTCTTTGCCGCCGGTGATGTGGCCGATGCCGAATGGCGCCAGGGCATTACCGCCGCCGGCAGCGGCTGCCAGGCGGCCCTCGCCGCCGAACGCTGGTTAACCGACCAGCAACTGGCCCGTCCGGTGGAACGGCAAAACATCGAACCGGAGCCGGCCAGCCCAACCGAAGCGACCGCCACCAGCGATGCCGGCAATTTCGATGCCGCCGCCCTCTGGCAAAAAGGGGGCTATGCCCTGCGCAAGCTCTATCACGACAGCGAAAAACCCTTGCTGGTGGTTTACACCTCCCCCAGCTGCGGCCCCTGTCATGTGCTGAAGCCCCAGTTGAAGCGGGTCCTCACCGAGCTCGAAGGACGGGCCCTGGGGGTGGAGATCGACATTGAGGCAGACCCCGAAATCGCCCAACAGGCCGGAGTGACGGGTACCCCCACCGTGCAGCTATTTTTCAACAAACAACTCCAGCAGCAATGGCAAGGAGTCAAGCAGCGCCGCGAATTCAAAGCGGCGATCGAGGCGCTAGCGGCCCCTGGCGCCTGAAGGGCTGGTCAGGGCCGGGGCCAAAAGCCGGGGCCAAGGGCCGAGGCCGAAGCTCAACGGCGCCGCGGGCCGCCGGGACGGTTGCCGCCTGGCCGGGGGCCCGCCGCACCGGCGTTGCGCTCCCGATAGGTGATGCGACCGCGGGATAGGTCGTAGGGACTGATCTCGACCAGCACCTTGTCGCCAGCCAGGAGCTTGATGCGGAACTTGGTGAGCTTGCCGGCTGCACGACAGAGGCACTGGTGGCCTGCCGGCTGCTCAAGGGTCACCAGATAAAAGCCATTGCCCTGTTCCTTCTCAATGACTCCAGACGTCTCGATCATGCGGTGGGCTGGGCGATGCAAGTTCCGCCACTGTACCGGTGGCCCAACCGCCCCCCTGCAGAGCTGGCGGCCGGAACGACCCGGCAAAGCCCTGCTCGCTAGGGTCCCAACCGATGCCAAGGTCCAAGCGATGATTTTGCCCCCCGTTTCCATGGATCTGGGCCTGTTGTTGCTATCCATCGGGGTGGTCAATCTGTGGCGCTGGCGCCAAGGCCAATGACACGCCCATGACAAGCCACGGAGGCATGGGGATGTGACCACTTTGTTGTTTCACAAGCCCTACGGGGTTCTGAGCCAGTTCAGCCCCGAGGCCGGCAGCCGCTTTCGGCCCCTGGCCGACTTTGTGCCGGTACCCGAGGTATACGCCGCCGGCCGCCTTGATGGGGACAGTGAGGGATTGCTTTTGCTTACCGATGAGGGAGTGCTGCAGCAACGGCTGACCGATCCGCGCTGGGGCCATTGGCGCCGCTATTGGGCCCAGGTGGAAGGACAGCCCAGCGACGCTGACCTGGAACCCCTGCGCTCTGGGATCAACCTCAAGGGGCGCCCCACCCTGCCGGCCCGGGCCCGGCCCCTGGCGGATCTGGAAGTGGAGCAGGCGGCCCTGGGGGAGCGCACCCCAGCGATTCGACAGCGCCGTTCCCTGCCAACCAGCTGGATCGAACTGGAGCTGCGGGAAGGGCGCAACCGCCAGGTGCGCCGCATGACGGCTGCCGTGGGTCTGCCCACCCTGCGGCTGCTGCGGGTAGCTATCGATCTAATGGACGGCGATCCGCCGCTGGACCTGGCGGGTCTGGCTGCGGGGCAATGGCGCCATGTCGCCCCCATCGAAAGGCAACG
>CAMDWF010000187.1 GCA_945878795.1 Synechococcus sp. UW140 | reverse complement strand
TCGATCTAGACGCCGGGGAACCCGAGTCTTCCGTGGCTGAGGGGTTGAGGGGCGAAGGTCATTGGGTCCAGGTGGAGCACCTGCCGCCGGATGGGGCGCGATTGCTGATCCAACGCGCCCCATGAGCGCTACGGATTCAGGTTGTGCCGAGCCCCCAGGGGCCGGCGCCAGCCCCCCGTCCGTGAAGGGACGGGTTGTGGCCTTGGAAGCCAATTTTTGCCGGGTGCATCTTGATCAGCCCGGTCCCCATGGGGTCCTCAGATTGTTGTGTACAAGGCGGACGCGCCTGGCTAAAAGCGGCCTGCAGGTGTCCGTAGGCGATCGGGTCGGCCTTGAGGGCGTGGACTGGGCGGCAGGCCGTGCTGCGGTGGCCTCTCTTGAACCCCGCAGCAGCCTGCTGGAGCGGCCGGCCGTGGCCAATGTCACCCAGGTGCTGGTGGTGGTGGCCCTGGTCGAACCGGAGCTGGACCCCTTGCAATTGACCCGTTTTCTGGTTACTGCCGAGGCGGCTGGTGTGCCCTTGCAGTTGGTCCTGAGCAAGGCGGATCGGTTGGAGCCGGAGCAGCTGGCGGCCTGGGTCGCGCGCCTTGGTCCATGGGGTTACGACCCCTTGCCGGTGTCCACCTTGAGCGGGCAGGGAATCGCTGCATTGCGCTCCCGACTGGTCAGTAATTCTTGCGGCGGTGGGATCGCCGTATTGTGCGGCCCCTCCGGGGTTGGCAAAAGCAGCCTGCTCAACGCCCTGGTTCCTGGTCTGTCACTGCGGGTGGCCGCCGTTTCCGGTCGCCTGCAGCGGGGACGCCACACCACCCGCCACGTTGAGCTGCATGCCTTGGAGGAAGGGGGAGATTTATTGGTGGCGGACACGCCTGGCATCAACCGGCCCGCCCTGCCCCCAGACCAGTTGCAGTTGGCCTCGGCTTTCCCTGAGATCCGTCAGCGTCTGGAGCAGGGAGGCTGTCGCTTTGCCAATTGCCGCCACCTGGATGATCCAGGCTGCCGGGTGGGAAGGGAGTGGTTGCGGCATTCGCTTTATCGCCATTGCCTGGAGGAAATCGAAGCCAGCCCTCCCGTGATCCGCCGGTCCTTGGGGGGCACCCGCCAGAGGGGGGGGCGGGAGGAACCCTTGCTGCAGGGCCAGTGGCGCCAGGCTTCTCGCCGGCAGGGCCGCCAGGAGCTGGCGGGGGAACTCAGCCCCCCATCCCCAGACCCGGAAGATTCAGCTCCAGGCCCCCCGTGAGGTCATCCATGCGTTCGCGCATGGTGCTGGTGGAAACCTCATAAGCCTTTTGAAGGGCCTCAAGGATGGCCGCTTCGACGGCGCCAGGCTCGGCGGCGAGCAAGGAGGGATCGACCCGCACCTTAAGGGGTTGTTGGTTGCCGGAAAGCCAGATGCTGACCCTGCCATCGGCGCTTTGACCCTCAAGTTCCATCGACTCCAGTTCTTCCTGAAGTTTTTGGGCGTCCTGTTGGATCTGCTGAGCCTTGCGGAAGGCTTCGGTGAGCTGACCGAAATTGGGGAGTCCGAAGCCGGCCATGGAGATGGGGAGACAAAGATTGAATTTACAGACCGGTGCCTTAAAAGCCGAGGCGTTTGACCTCGGGGTGGAGCAGTATTCCGTATCTCTCCAGCACCTTGTCCTGGACCTGGCGTACCAAAATGTCGATATCTGCGGCCGTGGCGCTGCCGGTGTTGACGATGAAGTTGGCATGCAGGGGGGAAACCTGGGCTCCGCCAACGCTCAGGCCCTTGAGTCCCAGCTCCTCGATCAATTGGCCGGCTTTGCGGGGTTCTGGATTGCGAAAGACACTGCCGCAACTGGGCTGCTGGTATGGCTGGCTCTTGGTGCGGGAGTGCAGGTTGGCGCTGGTGTTGGCCGTGATGGCGGCGGGATCATGGCCGGGGCTCAGCCGAAAACGGGCCGACAGCACCAGCAGCGCTTCGTCCTGCAGGCGGCTGTGGCGGTAGGTGAAGGCCAGGTCCCGGGCTCCAAGCACGAAGGGTTGGTCCGGCCGTTCGGGATCGATGACCTTGATGGAATGCAGCCACTCGGCGGTACAGCCCCCCTGGGCACCCGCATTCATCACAACGGCCCCGCCAACGGTGCCAGGGATCCCCACCGCCCATTCGAGGCCATGCAGCCCCTGGCGAGCCACTTTGCGGGCCAGGGTTGGGATCGGTTCGCCCGCAAGGGCTTCCACCCAGCCCTCCCGGGGATCCAGCTGGCTGCCCTGGAGGCGCCGCTGGCAAAGGGTGAGGCCTGGCAGGCCGTCATCGCTGACCAAAAGGTTGGAGCCAGCGCCGATGCAACGCATGGGCAAGCATCTCTCCTGGGCCCAGCACACCAGGGCCAGGAGGGAGGCCTGGTCCGACGGTTCGGCAAACCATTGGGCCGGGCCGCCGACGCGCCAGGTGGTGAAGTCCTTAAGGTCCACCGCCTCAAGGAGGTCGGCAGGGGTGCGCTCAGTCCGCAAGTCAGGCCACCAGGGCGGGGGCCGCGTCGGGATCTCCCTGGGCGGCCAATCGATCCCAGAGGCTGTTTACATCCCCTGCCCCCATGGCCAGCACCAGATCGCCGGGGCGGGTGCGGCGGACCACGTGCTCGGTGAGTTGGTCGAGGCTGTCGGCCACCAGCACCTCCAGATGGGGCGCCAGCCGCCGCACCGCTTCACCCATGGCCTGGCTGGAAACACCGAAGATTGGCTCTTCGCCGGCGGCGTACAGGGGGGCTAACACCACGAGATCGGCGCTGGAGAGAGCGAGCGAGAATTCTTCAAGAAACTGGGCTGTGCGGCTGTAGCGGTGCGGTTGGAAAATGGCGACCAAACGTTGGGGGTGCGCGGGCAGGGGGCTGCGGCCGCTGTTCACCATCAGCCGAGCCATCGCCAGGGTGGCGCTCACTTCGCTGGGATGGTGGGCGTAGTCGTCGACAACGATGCGCTCTTGCCATAGCCCCCGGCAATCAAAACGGCGACCGGGGGGTCGCACCTGGGCGATGGCCAGTTGCAATTCGGCAAAGGGCACCCCTTCCAAACGGCAGGCGGCCAGGGCGGCGGTGGCGTTGCTGAGGTTGTGGCGACCTGGCAGCGGCAGCTCAAAGAGGCCAATGGGCTGGCCGTCCTCATAAAACTGGGCCACGGTGCCATCCCCGTGTTCTTCAATGGCAATGGCGGCAAACGAGGTCTGCTCAGGGCTTTGGGTGGACCACCAGCGATCGGCTTCGAAATGTTCACTCAGGATCGGGCAATCCTTGTTGGCCAGAACCTGGGCCGATCCCGCAGCAAAATGCTTGAGGGTTTCGATGAGGGCGTTGAGATCGGGGTAGTGGTCGGTGTGATCGAGTTCCAGGTTGGTGATAACACCCAGATGGGCCTTGAATTTGACCAGGGAGCCATCGGATTCGTCGGCTTCGGCCACTAGCAGCCGACCTTCCCCATGGCGGGCATTGCTGCCAAAGGCGGGCACGATTCCGCCGATCACGGCGGTGGGGTCCCGCTGGGTGGCGGCCAACAGGGTGGCGATCAAGGTGCTGGTGGTGGTTTTGCCGTGGCTGCCCGCCACGGCGATTGAGGGCTGACTGCTGATCAACGCCGCCAGAACGTCGGATCGGTGCACTATCGTCCATCCCTGATGAAGGGCTTCCAGCACTTCGGGATTGCTTTTGGGAACCGCTGAACTGATGACCACCACAGGATTGGCAGCGCCGGATTGCTGGAGTGCGGCGATGGTTTCAGCCGACTGGCTAAGGAAGATCTGCACGCCACACTGCCGCAACCCTTCGATCACCGGCGAGCAGCGACGGTCGGAGCCACTGACTTGGAAGCCCCGTTTGGCCAGGATGCCAGCGAGGGCGGACATGCCGATGCCTCCGACTCCAATGAAGTGGAGCGGCTGTTGGCGATCGAGCAGCAGGGCCAAGTGCACCTCCGGGTCGAGCCGAAAATAAGCTGGCGACGACACCCCTCCTTTTACTGGTTGCTTCGCTTTCTGGCCAGCCTGGGCCTGCGGTCGATGGCGAGGCGACGCTCTCCGAAGAAGGTGACGATCGGTTTGAGGGGAAGTGCGGAGAACCAGTCTGTAGGATTTGTTCCCGAAACGCCCTTGCCAGCGGTTTTTCCGCCCCCCCCCAGCCATGACCCTGCGCGTAGCGATCAACGGATTCGGCCGCATCGGCCGCAACTTCACGCGTTGCTGGCTCAGCCGAGGTCTCGATACGGGGATCGAGGTGGTGGGTCTCAACGACACCTCCGATCCGAGGACCAATTCCCACCTGCTTCAATACGACACCATGTTGGGCCACATCCGCAATGCGGAAGTGAGCTATACGGACGATACAATCGTTGTCAATGGCAAGCATATCAAGTGTTTCTCGGATCGCAATCCCCTCAATCTTCCCTGGAAGGAGTGGGGTGTTGATCTGGTGATCGAGGCCACCGGCGTTTTCATTGATCAAAAGGGTGCCGGCAAGCACCTCGAGGCGGGCGCCAAAAAAGTGCTGATCACAGCTCCCGGCAAGGGTGAGGGCGTTGGCACTTTTGTTGTGGGCGTCAATGCCGATCAATACCGGCATGAAGATTTCGACATCATCAGCAACGCCAGTTGCACCACCAATTGCATGGCGCCCCTGGTGAAGGTGCTGGATCAATCCCTCGGCATCGTCAAGGGCATGATGACCACCACCCACAGCTATACCGGTGACCAGCGCATCCTGGATGCTTCCCACCGCGACCTGCGCCGTGCCCGTGCGGCGGCCGTCAATATTGTGCCGACTTCCACAGGTGCTGCCACCGCCGTGGCGCTTGTGTATCCGCCGATGAAGGGCAAGCTCAATGGCATCGCCATGCGGGTGCCGACCCCCAACGTCTCAGTGGTGGATATGGTGCTGGAGGTGAGTCGGGCCACCACCAAAGAAGAAGTGAATGCCATCTTCAAGTCCGCTTCCGAAAATGGCATGAAGGGCATTATTAAGTATTCTGATTTGCCCCTTGTCTCCACGGATCACGCCGGCACAGATGAATCCACGATCGTGGATGCCGATCTCACCATGGTGATGGATGGCAACATGGTTAAAGTAATCTCTTGGTATGACAACGAATGGGGCTATAGCCAGCGCGTTGTTGATCTCGCCGAAGTTGTCGCCAAGAACTGGAAGTAAGGCTGGGGCCCATCTCCACCATCAAGGCCGTCCTGCGGGGCGGCATTTTGTTGTTTGGGCTGGTCGGTTGCCCACGGCTGCCCAGATCTACACCCAACGGTTGGCAGTTCGCGGGACCGTTTCCGGGAACCATGTCTCTCTGCTG
>CAMDWF010000186.1 GCA_945878795.1 Synechococcus sp. UW140 | reverse complement strand
GGCAGCAAGGCGAGTAGTGGCCACATTCCAGCTAATGTGGCCACATTGCGCCCCCGCCATGCACGTCGCCGTTCGCGAGCTCAAGGACCGGCTCTCCGAACTGCTCAGGCGGGCCGAGGCCGGCGAAGAGATCGTCGTGACCTCCCACGGGCGACCCGTGGCGCGGCTGGGGCCCGTCGAGCCGTTTGCCGCCGCCAATCCTGCCGAAGCTCTGCGACGCCTGCGCAGCCAGCCCTGGCTGCGCCCCGGCGACGGCCAGCCGATTCGTGCAGCAGCAGAGCCAGTGCCAGCCGGTGAACCTCTGCTGAGCGAGCTGATGCTGGCGGATCGGGAGTGATCCTCTATCTCGACACCTCTGCTTTGGCGAAGCTGTTCATCGCCGAACCCGGCACGCAGCAGGTCGCTGCCGCCGTGGGCTCGTCCCTCGCTGCAGCGACCCATCGCCTCGCCTACGTGGAGATGTACGCCACGCTGGCCAAGGCGGTGCGGACAGGCCGGATCGAGCCCTCCTCCCTGGAGCCGCGGCTGCGGGAGTTCGATGATCGTTGGACCTCTCTTGAGGTGGTGGAAGCCTCCGAGTCCCTGGTGCGGCGGGCGGCGGGTCTGGCCATTCGCTATGGCCTGAGGGGCTACGACAGTGTTCACCTGGCGGCCGCCCTGGCGGTGCACGAGTCCATCGGTGAATCCGTGGCCTATGGGTTCGCTTCTACGGACGGGCATCTCAATGACGCAGCGCGGCGGGCGGGGCTGCCGTTGCTGACGTTTCAGTAGGGGGTCCATCTTGCGGCGCAGGGCCGACACCCCGCGAGGGCCTTCATCGCTCGGGCTGGCCAGCTCCACCACCAGATCGGGGCCGAGCACGGAACCATCGGCAAGCCGGAATCCCGTGGAGCTGTCGAAGGCGATCCAGGCCCCGGCACCTAATCCATCGGTCCAGAGCAGCAACCGCTGGTCGATCCGCAGGCTTCTGGCGCCCGTCTCCCCTCCCGTTGGCGTCATCACAATGAGAAGGCCATCAGCCGACAGCTCCAGCACCGCCTCCGGATTGGCCTGGCATACCCGCTCGAATTGCTCGGGCGTCAGCCGCAGATCCCCAGCACCAGAGAGTGGCCAGACACGCTCCCAGGTGCTTGGCGAAGCCCAAGAAGATTTGCTCTCCCGCCGGGAGCGCGAATGGCCCTGGCAACGGAAGGACGTCTCAATTAGGCAGAGAGCGGGCGGGCCTGCCATTGCTAAGGTTTGCTATATCACTATGGTCAATCATCGTCATCTTTATCAGGCGGTGCAGGTGGCTTTTGAATAACTAAAATCTTGTCAACTCGCTTGCCATCCATGTCAACAACCTCAATGCGCAAATTATTCCATTCAAAATGTTCGCCGGCATGGGGTATGCGACCCAACCGATGCATGACAAAACCACCAAGGGTCTGAAAAGTTCCGGAAGACTCGTCGGGTAATGAAGAGATTTCAACCAGATCTTTAAATTCAGACAGGTCGAGTCCCCCATCAAGCAGCCAAGACCCATCATCTCGCTCCACAACCATTGGGTCTTCCCGATCTTCCACCGAGGGAAGATCACCAACAATGGCCTCCATCAAATCATTTAGGGTTACCAAACCTTCAATGCCGCCGAATTCATCTGTGACCAGGGCAATATGAACGCCCGTTTGCTTAAACTGTTCGATTACATTAAGGGCCCTCATGCCAGCGGTTACATAGAGCGGCGGCTGCAGCATCGATTCGATATCAAGGGGTTGGCCATTGACATAGGCGGCCAGCAGGCTTCTGACCCTCACTATGCCAACACAATCATCGAGACTGCCCTTGCCGACAGGAAATCGGCTGTGGGTACTGGCCAAAATCTCATCCAAATTGTCCTGGACAGGCTCCTCACTATCTATCCAGCTGATATCTGTCCTGGGGGTCATTACAGCCTTGACGGAACGATCTCCCAATCGCAGCACCCTTTGCACCATTTCATGCTCCGCCTCTTCAAAAAGCCCCGTCTCCGCACCCTGACGCAACATTGCCTTGATTTCTTCTTCGGTGATTCCTGGCTCCTGGGAATCCTTTATTCCCATAAATTTGATCAACCAATCGGTGGAAATGCCAAGGATATAAACAAATGGCGCCGTCAGGCCTGACAGCCACCGCATCGGCCGAGCCACAAAGCGGGCAATCTGTTCAGGCTCGTTAAGGGCAATCCGTTTTGGCACCAATTCGCCAATCACTAAGGATAGATAGGTGATCAGTGAAACCACAAAGGCAACGCTCAAACCCTCTGCATAGGGCCTCAACAGGGGAATATCGCTTAAAATCGGCCTCAATCTTTGGGCAATCGTCGCCCCACCAACAGCGCCACTTAAAATACCAATCAACGTAATTCCGATCTGGACAGTGGAGAGAAATTCATTGGGGGAATTGGCTAGTCGTAAAGCAGCTCTAGCACCTCGATCGCCCCTGTCAGCTTGCTGCTCTAATCTCACCTTGCGAGCAGAGACAACCGCTATTTCCGAGCCTGAAAACACCCCATTTGCTAAAATTAGAATCAGAATTAAAAGGATCTCGAAAATAATCGAGGCCACTAGCACCAATTGAAATACTGACGAATTCTAGCATAAACCCTATCTTGCCGCAGCGATCAAAGCTTGTTGTCCAGCAATTTCACGCTAATTGCCAAGTTTTAAGCATGGCTGCAGCCCCTATCTCTAGTGAAATGGCCGCCATGGCCTCGCCATCATGCAGACCAGCACCAGCCCGGAGGCCTGCCAATGGCAGCCGATTTCCGCCCAAGCCCCAGCCAGGCAAGGGCAATTCCCAGATCAGCAGGGCTAGAAACCTGCAGGCGCCTGCCTAGGATTCCAACCTAGCCGTGCAAAATCCGGACCCCGCATGACCGACGTTCCCGCAGCGCGGATCCGCAACTTCTGTATCATCGCCCACATTGATCATGGCAAGTCGACCCTGGCCGACCGGCTCCTACAGGAGACGGGCACAGTGGCTGCCCGTGATATGCAGGAACAATTTTTAGACAATATGGAATTGGAGCGGGAACGGGGAATTACGATCAAATTACAAGCGGCCCGCATGGAGTACACGGCTAAGGATGGCCAAAATTACATCTTAAATTTAATTGATACTCCAGGCCACGTCGATTTCTCCTATGAGGTAAGCCGCAGCCTACAAGCCTGCGAAGGCGCCCTTCTGGTCGTCGATGCCAGCCAGGGCGTTGAAGCCCAAACCTTGGCGAATGTTTATCTTGCTTTGGAAAATGATCTGGAAATCATTCCAGTTCTTAACAAAATCGACCTGCCCGGGGCCGATCCCGAGCGCATCAGCGCTGAAATTGAGTCGATCATTGGTCTAGATACCAGCAACGCCATCGCCTGTTCGGCCAAAACAGGCCTGGGAATTCCTGAAATCCTGCAGACGGTCGTTGACCGGGTGCCCCCTCCCGCCGATCGGCCAGCGGAACCACTGCGGGCGCTGATTTTTGACTCCTATTACGATGCCTATAGGGGTGTAATTGTTTACTTCAGGGTAATCAGTGGCAAGATTTGCCGTAAGGACAAGGTTTTGCTGATGGCCAGTGGCAAAACCTATGAACTGGACGAAGTTGGTGTTATGGCACCGGATCAACGCCAGGTGGATTCGCTCCATGCTGGTGAAGTGGGCTACCTTGCCGCTTCGATCAAGGCGGTTACCGATGCCCGGGTGGGAGATACGATCACCCTATTCAATAACCCTGCCAGCGAACCCCTGCCTGGCTATACCGAAGCCAAACCGATGGTCTTCTGTGGGCTGTTCCCCATCGACGCCGACCAATATCCGGATTTGCGTGATGCCCTCGATAAGTTAAAGCTTTCCGATGCTGCCCTGAAATACGAACCGGAAACCAGTAGCGCCATGGGCTTTGGTTTCCGCTGCGGCTTTCTGGGACTATTGCACATGGAAATCGTGCAAGAACGGCTGGAGCGTGAATATAATCTTGAACTTATTGTCACCGCCCCTTCGGTAATTTATAGGGTCAATATGCTCGATGGCAGTACCATATCAATCGACAACCCGGCCACACTGCCTGATCCACAAAAGCGTGAATCCATTGAAGAGCCCTATGTAAAGCTTGAAATTTATACCCCAAATATTTACAACGGTGCCCTGATGGAGCTCTGCCAAGAGCGGCGGGGGGAGTTTATCGATATGAAATATATTACTACCGATCGCGTCACCCTTCACTACGAACTGCCCTTGGCTGAAGTAGTAACAGATTTCTTTGATCAGATGAAAAGTCGAACCAAGGGCTATGCTTCTATGGAATACCAACTAATCGGTTACCGCAAGAATGAATTAGCGCGGCTTGATGTGCTGATAAACAACGAGCGTGCCGATCCACTCACCTCAATTGTGCATCGCGACAAGGCCTACAATATTGGCAAAGGCCTGGTGGAAAAACTGAAGGAATTGATTCCGCGCCAACAATTTAAAATCCCCATCCAGGCCGCCATCGGTAGTCGGGTGATTGCAAGCGAAAGCATTAGCGCTATTCGTAAAGACGTGTTGGCCAAATGTTATGGAGGTGATATTTCCCGCAAGAAAAAGTTGTTACAAAAGCAGGCAAAAGGCAAAAAACGCATGAAGGCAATGGGCAAAGTAGAGGTTCCCCAGGAGGCCTTTATGGCCGTTCTCAAACTGAATCAATAGACACAAATTCAAACAACCATTGGCCTCGGCAAGGCCCCAACCCATAGGGCTGGGCCAACCTCAGCTACTTTTGACATAAAAGCTTTGCAGCCTTTGTCCGTCCTGGGGAACCCTTGATGGTCCAAGGAATTTCTTGATTTGAAACCAGTATTCGTCCGGCCCATGCCAGGCCGATCTGCCATTGCAAGCGGTCTGCCGATTCGATCCCACTCGCTCCAGAAATCAAAGCCCCAGGCGCAAGAGGCTGGTTTTCTGCTTCCCCTGACGGTCGTGGCCTCCATGGGGCTTTTATTCTCCAGCCTTTCGCTTCAGTCGACGGCCCTGCAAAGCCAACTGCATTTTCGCTCCCAGGTTCAGGTCCGCTCCGATCAGGATCAACTAAGCCAGGCGGCCCAGAGGTTGGTGAGCCAGATCAATCTGCTCCATCCCTGCCTGCTCAACCTGCCTGAACAGGATTGGGCACTGCAGGGCACTGCCTGCATTGATGCCAATCGAGCCAGCAAGTTGATTCAGGGGGGCGATGGATCCCCCGGCGATGTACGCACCCTCGATTGGCAGCCCGATGCCAGTGGTCAGAAAGTGATGCTGCTGCTGCAACTACCCACGGCCCAAG
>CAMDWF010000185.1 GCA_945878795.1 Synechococcus sp. UW140 | reverse complement strand
TTTTGAATTCAGTCTTTTTACACGACTGCTGTCAAGCCGGTATGGATGCGGCCATTGTTAGCCCCGCCAAGATCCTTCCCCTGATCAAAATCAATGCCGAACAGCAGCAGATCTGCCGCGATCTGATTTATGACCGCCGTCGCTTTGATGACGGTGACACCTCTATCTGCACCTACGACCCGCTCACTGAACTCACCACCATGTTTGAGGGGGTCAGTGCCAAGGAAGCCAGGGCCTCAGGCCCTTCCCTGGCGGATCTACCGGTGGAGGAACGCCTCAAACAACACATTATTGATGGCGAGCGCATTGGGCTGGAAAGCTCCTTGAACGAGGCGCTCAGCAACCACCCGCCCCTGCAGATTATCAATACTTTTTTGCTCGACGGCATGAAGGTGGTCGGCGAACTTTTCGGTTCGGGTCAGATGCAGCTGCCCTTCGTGCTGCAAAGCGCCGAAACGATGAAATCGGCCGTGGCCTTCCTCGAGCCCCACATGGAAAAAACCGAAGGGCAATCCAACAGCAAAGGCAAGTTTTTAATCGCCACTGTCAAGGGAGATGTCCATGATATTGGTAAAAATCTTGTTGATATTATCCTCACTAACAATGGCTATGAAGTTATCAATTTGGGCATTAAACAAAGTGTAGAGGCCATTGTTGAAGCCCAGCAAAAGCATCAGGCCGATTGCATTGCCATGAGTGGCTTGCTGGTCAAATCAACTGCCTTCATGAAGGACAACCTTGAAACCTTCAATCAAATCGGCATCCATGTGCCGGTGATTCTCGGCGGTGCGGCCCTCACCCCCCGCTTTGTACATGGAGATTGTCGGTCGGTCTATCGCGGCCAGGTGATTTATGGACGCGATGCCTTCGCCGATCTTCGTTTCATGGATGCCCTGATGGTCGCCAAGCAGGCGGGTCGTTGGGATGACCAACAGGGCTTTCTTGACGGCGCCCCCGCTGGTTTCGCCCTTGAAGACAGCCAGGAGGCTGGCCTGGCCGCTGACCCTGCGCCCCCCGAGGCAGAGACCCAGGGGTTTGTCCCCCCCGTAACTGCAGAGGGCAGCATGGCTGATGCAGGCGATGGGCGCTCGGAGGTGGTGCCCGAGGAGCCTGCCCTTGAGCCCCCCTTCTGGGGCTCCCAGGTGCTGCGGGAAGACGCCATCCCCCTGGCTGAGGTTTTCGCCTACCTAGATCGCAGTGCTCTCTTCGCTGGCCAATGGCAACTGCGCAAGGCCCAGAACCAGAGCCGCCAGGACTATGAGGCGATGCTGGTCGAAAAGGCCGAACCGGTGCTCAGCCATTGGATCGAGCGCATTCAACAGGAGGCTTTACTCACTCCCCGATTGGTGTACGGCTATTTCCCCTGCGGTCGCCAGGGCAATGGGGTGGTGGTCTATGACCCCAGCGCCATGGCCCCGGGAGCCCTTGCCGCCGATGCGGGTCCCGAGCTGGGCCGCTTCCTTTTGCCGCGCCAGCGGGGGGGCAATCGTTATTGCATCTCTGATTTCTACCGCGATCTAGTCCTGGGCAACGCTGGCACCCTGACCCCCATGGATGTGCTGCCCATGCAAGCCGTCACCATGGGAGAGCGGGCGACAGCCTTCGCCCAGGGCCTCTTCGCTGCCGATCAATACAGCGACTATCTCTATTTCCATGGCCTGGCGGTGCAACTGGCCGAAGCGCTTGCGGAATGGATCCACGCCCGCATCCGCCGGGAGCTGGGCTTTGCCGCTTCAGAACCTTCAGCCCTGAGAGATGTCCTGGCCCAGCGCTATCGCGGTAGTCGCTACTCCTTCGGCTATCCCGCCTGTCCCAACGTGGCAGATTCCCGGCAGCAACTTGAGTGGCTGGGGGCCGACCGGATTGGTCTTTCCATGGATGAAAGTGACCAACTGGAACCGGAGCAGAGCACCACGGCCCTGGTGGCCCTGCACAGCCGTGCCCGCTACTTCAGTGCCTGAAGCTTGAGGTTTGAGCTCTGAAGCCAAGCCCTGGGCCATGGCAGGCTTTCGGGGCCCTCCCGCTTCCAATCCCATGGCCCTCGCCGGTCCCGGCGGCATTGATGCCGCCATTGCCTCAGGTCAGGACCTAGATGGATCGCCCCTGCCCCCAGCCATGTTGGCCCTCTACCAGGAGGTGATGGAGCGGGAGAACGGCCGCGCCCGCAGCGGTGTGACCAAATCGATGCGCAATCGCATCGTGCGCACCGGCGCCAAGCACTTTGATCAGACCACCCTGGACGCCCGCCTGCGCGCTGCGGGCTGGGAGGGCCTCAAGGACAAGGAGATCGCCTTTTTCTACGGCTGAGGGCCTTCGTTGGGCCTCAGGTGCACAGATCCTCCAGGGTGTCTATGACGTCCTGCTGGAATTTCTCCAGAGCGTCCGAGTCGCCCAGATCGATGCCTTCGCCGGCAGCGTTCTGGGTGAGCTCTTGAAAATGGAAGGCGCCTTCGCCATGGGCAAGGAATTCCATGGCGGAAGGCTCACCACTTTCCTTGTAGGCGTCGCAAAGGGCCAGAAAGGCCGCATCCTCGGTGAAGTCCCAAGTCATGGAGGGGTCGGCGCTCAGCGGAAGTATGCAGCCGTAGATGACCTTTAACGCCTCCCCCCGCCATTCCGTCAACCTCCTTGACCCGATTTGTGGCTTGACCCATCAGAATCGGCACCGCCCTTGGCCCCTTTTCCGTGTCCCCATCCCCCTCTCCCGCAACGGCTGGAGAGCTAAATGTCCTCGGTGAGGCCCTGAAAATCTGCAGTTGTGAACCCATGACCGGTTGGTTCCGGGACGGCAGCTGTCGCACCAATCCCGCCGATGTGGGTCTGCACACGGTTTGCTGCGTCGTCAACGAGGCCTTTCTGGCCTACACCAAAGCCCAGGGCAACGATCTGAGTGCACCGGCCCCGGCCCATGGCTTCCCCGGCCTGAAGCCAGGGGATCACTGGTGCGTTTGCGCCAGTCGCTGGCTGGAGGCCTACGAGGACGGCATGGCGCCACCGGTGATCCTGGATGCCTGCGAGCAAGCCACATTGTTGTTGATTCCCCTCGAAGTGCTGCAAGCCCACTCGGTCTGAGAGCCAGGGGGGCGTGGCATGGCCCATGATGAAAGTCCATGATGAAACTGGCGCTGCGTTCGCATGGGTCTGCGCATCACCCTTTTGGGCAAAGGGGCTTGGGGAAGCACGCTCGGCCGGCTTTGGAGCCTCCAGGGCCATGACGTGACGTCCTGGTCCCGCCGGGATGGGCCTTTGCCGCCCACGCTTTTTGTTGACAGCGCCTTGGTGGTTTCAGCGGTCTCGATGGCGGGGGTGGAGCCCCTGGCCCGGGCCATGGCTGGCCATTGGCCCCCAGGGTTGCCGTTGTTGAGTTGCAGCAAGGGCATCGACCTGGAACGTCTTTGCAGCGCTAGCCAGCTCTGGCAACGCCACCATCCCCAAACCAGCATGGCTGTGCTTAGCGGACCCAACCTGGCCGACGAACTGGATCGGGGTCTGCCTGCGGCCAGCGTGGTCGCAAGTCACGATGCAGCCCTGGCAGAGAGCCTGCAGACGGCACTATTTACCCCCAATCTCCGTCTTTACACTAATTCGGATCCCATCGGCACGGAAGTGGCGGGCGCCATGAAAAACGTCATGGCCGTGGCTGCCGGCATCAGCGATGGCCTTGGCCTTGGCGCCAATGCCAAGGCCTCCCTGCTCTGCCGCGGCCTGGCCGAGATGGGGGTGGTTCTCAAGGCCCTGGGGGGCCAGGGGGCCACCCTTTACGGGTTGGCGGGGTTAGGGGACCTCCTGGCCACCGCCAACAGCCCCCTGAGCCGCAATTACCGCTTTGGCAACCAGTTGGCTGCTGGCGCTACCGAAGCGGTTGCCCTGGCCGCCATCGGCGCCACCGTGGAAGCCCCCCCTACGGCCCGGGCCGTGGTGTCCCTGGCGGATCGCCAGGGTTGGTCGGTCCCCATCTGCCGCCAGGTGGTCGACCTGCTGGAGGGTCGGGTGGATCCCCGTGAGGCCGTTAAGGCCCTGATGGAGCGAGACCTGCGTCCCGAAGCGGACGAAGGCTGCCCATGATCCAACCCACCCTCTCCCTGGTCCCCGCCCGTCCTGGCCCGGGACTACCGGCGGTGCTGATCGAGGCCTTCGGGGCAGGACCCTGCTGCGGCAACGGGGCTACCGTGGTTCGACTGGAATCTCCGGCTCCGGCCCCGTGGATGGCCGCGATCGCAGCCAGTCTGCGCCAGTCGGAGACAGCCTTTGTGCTGCCGATCCCCGCTGCCCGAACCTGGTTGCTGCGCTGGTTCACCCCCAGCACAGAAGTGCGCCTATGTGGCCACGCCACCCTGGGAGCCCTGTTGGCCCTCTGCCATTGGGGGGACCTCCATCCGGGGGAAGCCCTGCGCTTCCGGACCCGCAGCGGCGTTCTGCCAGTGCGCCTGCTGGAGCCGGGGCGGGGTCAACTTGATTTGCCAACGGCGGACCTTTTGCCCACCACCGTGCCGGAGGAGCTGGGCCGGTTGCTTTTGCAGCTACTGGGCCATCCTCCGGAGGCTTACTGGACCTCAGCAGCCCTGGGCTACAGGGTCGCCCTGGTGGCAGCCGCAGCGCCCCTGGCCGCCATGGCATGCCTGGCCCAGGAGCTCCAGGGACCCGAGCGAGAGGGGATTGTGCTGATGCAGCCCGCAGGCGGCCCTGGCGGCCCCCAGGTGGCGGGGGAAGCGGCCGATTATCAGTTGCGCTTCTTTGCACCGGGCCTGGGTATCGATGAAGATCCGGTCACCGGTTCTGCCCATGCCTTAGTGGCCCCCTACTGGCAAAAGCGGCTGCAACGATCCCGGGTGATCGGCTGGCAATGCTCTGACCGTCCTGGGGGCATGGTGTGTGAGAGCGCTCCATCAGGCATGATCCGGCTGACAGGTACGGGACATCTGCTGTGGGATGGCACCTTGAACGCCCCAGTGCCACCATCGCCAGAGGGTTTTGGCAACATGGGCGACGATGGCGAATTCGCTTGGCAGCACTGGCTCGCCATCGCTTGAGGCCCCACCCCCTGTTGATCACCGCCCCCCTTGCCACCGTGGCTGTGGGCGCTGGATTCTGGGCCCAGACCCTGCTTAAACCAGGCCCTATCAACGCCGACCGGGACGTTCTCGAAGCCCTGATCGCCCAACCGAGTCGGGCCACCGCCATCAGCCAGGGCGGTGGATTCAACAGCTCCGCCGCCCCAAGCTTGCCGCCATCCCTGCCGTCGCCTTCCTTGCCTGCAGGCACTATGGCGACCGGGACCCAGTCGGTAGGCAGCGAAGCCGCTGCGGCCCAGATGGTGGGCCGGCTGCGATCGGCCCGTATTGCCAAGGGGTCAAGGTCCCTCCAGGTACCCCAGGGC
>CAMDWF010000184.1 GCA_945878795.1 Synechococcus sp. UW140 | reverse complement strand
GCCATGGGCCGACTACCAGCCCAGAACCAAGACCAGGCATTGATCCGCAGGAAAGCGGAGGGCTGGCTGCAAGCAAGGGCAAGGGGGGTGGCGTGATTAACTATCTGATGCAATGGCGTGATTCCACCGCCTGCCAAAGTCTTCCTTCTCCCTCTCTTTAATCCCATGAGCATTCGCCTCTACGTCGGCAACCTGCCGCAGACTTTTGACGAAAACGAGCTGGTGGCCCTTTTTCAGGGTGTCAGCGAAGGCGTTCGTTTCAAGAGCGTGACCGACCGGGAGACTGGCGTTTGCCGTGGTTTCGGCTTCGCCAACGTCGATGACGAGAAGGTGGCTGAGGCCCTGATCGGCGAGCTGCATGGACGCGAATTCGGTGGTAACACCCTGCGGGTTGAGGTGTCCGAGCGTCGCGATGCCCGCAGCACTACCCCAACCGATCGGCGTCCCGCCAGTGGGGCACCCGTCGCCCAGCGTCGTGCTGCAGACAAGATCGTGCACGCCGACAACGTGGACAGCCAAGCCCCCGACCCCCGTTGGGCCGGCGAACTGGCCAAGCTCAAGGACCTCCTTGCCAACCAGACTGTCGGAGTCTGATGGACGCATTTGGTCCGGCCAGTCCGCCGGACCCCTGGCTCTGGGGATCGCACCGTATTCATTGGATTAGACACGAAGCGACGGACATTAGCCAAAACGGTCGCGGATCCATTTTGCTAATCCATGGCTTCGGCGCCTGCGTCAGTCACTGGCGCCATACCATTGGAGACCTAAATCCAGGGCTTGATGTCTATGCCCTCGACCTGCTGGGTTTTGGTGCCAGTGATAAACCCCGTTCGCGTTTGAGCGGCGAGCCGGCTGAAGCAGGTTCAGTCCGTTATTGCTTCGACCTCTGGGCTGACCAAGTACAGGCCTTCTTGAGCGAGGTCGTGCCTGCAGGACCCGTCCAGCTCATCGGTAATTCGATCGGAGCTCTCGTGGCACTGGTGGCAGCCGATCGTCTCCAGAGTGCAGGCCACCCCCCCCTCCAGGTGGTGCTGATCGATTGCGCCCAGCGCACCCTGGATGAGCGGCGCCTCTCCAGCCTGCCTGGGTGGGAGCGGACGAGCCGGCCGCTCGTGAAACGTCTGGTGCGTCAGCGCTGGTTACTGACGCCCCTGTTCCGTTTTGTGGGACGACCCAGCTTCGTTCGTCAGGTGTTGGCCAAGGCCTACCCCAGCGGCGCCAATCTGGATGACGAGCTTGTGGAGATTCTGCTTAAGCCAGCCCTGGATGTCGGGGCGGTGGAGAGCTTCCGCGGGTTCGTGAACCTATTCGAAGATCACCTAGCCCCCGACCACCTGGCTCGCCTTTCAGTGCCCGTACGCATGATCTGGGGAGCCAGGGACCCCTGGGAAGATCCCGCCGAAGCACGGCGCTGGGCCGCCAAGTTTTCCTGCATTCAAGAACTAGTTGTTCTCGAGGAACTGGGTCACTGCCCCCATGATGAAGCCCCTGAGCGGGTTAATCCGATCCTGCGGCGCTGGTTGGAGCTGAGGGAGTGAAGCGAAGGCGGTCTGCAGGCATCAGTAGCAGGAATTAATGCACCTGGGCCACCAAAAAGGACAGTGGCAGATCAAGGAGTTTGCCCGCCGTAGGCACATAGGCCCGGCGACTGAAGACGTCGTAATCCTGCCGCTCAATCACATCGAGTATGCCACGATAAAGGCGTAATGAGGTCCAAACAGGCCAGCGTGCATCAGCCGAAAGCCAACGCACCCCCGCTTCGGAACGGGCAAACCAAAAGCGAGCCCTTTCAAGCTGAAATGCCATCAAGCGACGCCAGTTGTCATTAACGACTCCGGCAAAAAGCTGAGCTTCAGTATATTCAAAACGCAGAAGATCCTCCTGGGGTAGATAAATTCGTCCCCGTTCCCGATCCTCGCCAACATCCCGCAAAATATTGGTCAGCTGGTTTGCAATTCCCAGCGCTACTGCCGCTTCCGTGGGATCGGGGTGCTCACTCCACGGTGCTGTGGTGTAGGCAGGATCCACCCCCATCACAGCCTGACACATCAGGCCAACGGTGCCGGCGACGCGATAACAATATAATTCAAGCTCAGCAAACGTCGCATAACGCTGGCAACGCACATCCATGCGCTGACCTTCTATCATATCAAGATAGGGTTGCAGGGACTGGGGGAATTGCTGGAACATATCCACCATCACAAGATCCAAGGCATCGCTCACCTCCCCCTGGTATATCAGGCGACTTTTACTCTCCCAAGCATCCAGCCTGGCCTCCAGCTCGTCGACTGACAGCCCCTGGGCCTGGGGGCTGTCCATCAGTTCGTCGGTGCGACGGCACCAGACATAAATGGCCCAGATCGCCCGACGCTTGGCGAGGGGCAACAACAGGGTGCCAAGGTAGAAGGTCTTGGCCCAGCGAGCTGTTTCTTGACGACACAGTTCATAGGCCCCATCCAGGTCTGGATGGAGTGGTAATCCTGCCTGGGGGGCCGATGAAAGGGTCACACTCAAACGGGTACAAATGCGGCGGTGGCAACTCCGTCAGAAACGGGGAGTTGGCCACTGGCATCCACCGCTTCGGCACAGAGTCGGCCACTGAGCACGGCCCCCTCCATCGAAGCCAGATATCGTTGCATGGTGTAACAACCCGCAAGGAAGAAGTTGTCAATCGGCGAGCGTTGGTCGGGACGCAACTGCTGACAACCAGGTACCGTCTTATAAACCGAAAGCGGTGTTTTGACGACAATTGACTTGCGCAGAACGGCCGGATTATTCCCCAGGAAATGGTCCGGGAACAGGCGCTTTAACTCCTCCATGGTTGCGGCAACAATCTCGCCATCGGGACGCCCGATCCAATCGTGAGCTGGGGCGAACACCAACTCAAGCATGGAGCGTTCGGCATCGGCATACTCCTTACAAGTGTTGCTCATGTCGGCATAGACACTCAGCAGATCCGATCGACTAAACAAAAGGTGATCAATATCAGTTAACTTGCGATCAAACCAGAGATGGATATTGATGACTGGAACTCCTTTTAATCCATCCAGTTTTTGAAAATAGGCAAGGGATTTCCATGGCTCCGGCAATAGCAATTTAAGGGGATCCACCGGCATGGCACTGACGTAGGCATCGGCCTCGACCACCTGGGGCTCCTGCCCTCGAACCCCACCGATGCGGAACGCCTTGACCCTCCCGTTTTCATCCACTTCAATCTGCCTCAGTGGGGCATTGAGCTGAACTTCCCCCCCCCGTTCAGAGATGTAGTCAACTAGGGGCTGACATAGGCGTTCGGGTGGATTGCCATCGAGAAAGGCCATGCGCGAACCATCGGACTCCTGCAGGAAGCGATTGAGAGCTGTCAGGACGACAGTGCTTGAGATTTCATCAGGATTAATGAAGTTGAGGGCCTTGCTCATGGCCATGAACACTTCGTCATTAACCCGCTCGGGAATGCGATGCAGCCGCAACCATTCACTCCAGGAATATTGATCACAGGCCTCTACGTAACCCTGTCCCCTCAGCATGGCCGGAACCAAACCCAGGCCGAAGGAAATTTTTTCGGGCCAGGTCAGCATGTCGTTATTGCCAAGAATGGCTGCCAATCCATTCAATGGCGCCGGCAAGTCCGGAAAATCAAATCGACTGTATGTTCCGGGCACTTCCCGTTGATTAAAGATCATGGAATGGGATTTCCATTGCAATCGATCTTCGATATCCAACTCCTTAAAGAGACGACGCATATTACGATAAGCACCAAAAAATATATGCAATCCCGTTTCATGCCAATCCCCTTCCTCGTCCTGCCAAGCGGCCACCTTGCCCCCTAAGACATCGCGGGCCTCAAAAATCACCGGCGTGTGGCCGGCATCACAGAGGTACTTGGCGCAAGCCAAGCCAGCCAGCCCGGCCCCGGCGATGGCGACACGCATGATGATGACAGCAGCAAACAGGAGCCAACCCTATCGGCCAAAGTCCCCACACGGGCCGACAGGCCCCCTAGACCCTGACCCCCTGGGGTTCCTAGAGTCAGCAGACGCCGCAAGCGGCGGCTGTGCATCTCCCTTTCTTCCCTTCACTTTCTTCCGTGCCACCGGCGTCCCATGGCCGATACCCTGCTCAAATCCACCACGCGCCACGTGAGGCTGTTCACGGCCCGTGTCGAAAACGGTGATCTGCTCCCCGATTCAGACCAACTCACTCTGGACATCGATCCGGACAACGAGTTTCTCTGGGATGATGCGGCGCTAGCCAAGGTGCATTCCAGTTTTCGCAGCCTTGTCGAAGCCCAGGCTGGGGCCGATCTTACCGACTACAACCTGCGCCGCATCGGCTCTGAACTGGAAGGGGTCATCAGGCAGCTATTGCAAGCCGGAGAGCTCCGCTACAACCCCTCCGCCCGGGTCCAGAATTTTTCCATGGGGCTGCCACGCACCCCCGACTCCATTTGAGCCGCTCCCGCCCGGATGAACGCGCCTTTCGGGACAGGGGTCCCGGGGCCTATCGCGACGCCCCTGGCGACTCCTACGACGGTCGTGCCAGGGATAGCTATGGCCCGCGGGGCCAGGACACTCCCTTTCGAGGTCGCGAAGCCACCCGCCCTGCGGGATCAGGCAAGGGTCCCGGCGCCGGTGGACCTGGCGGTGATGGGGGGCCGGGATTCAAATTCAACGTCGGCACCCTGGCGGTGCTGGCAGGGGTGCTTGTGGTGGGCATTGGCATCGGCAGTGCAGTTACCAGCACCACCGTGGGGAATCAGGGAAACATCGCCAGCAGCCAGCAGCTCGATATGGCAGTTCCCGATCCCGAATTCTGCCGCCAATGGGGAGCGAGCGCCTTTGTGATCGACGTGGAGATGTACACCACCATGAATCCCAGCAGCAGCTTCGTGACCCAGCCCACCCTCAAGCCCGGCTGCGTCATTCGTCGGGAAAACTGGACGGTGTTGGAGAAAGAAGGGGCCATCACGCCTGAACAAATGCGCGAATGCAAACAGCGCATGAACACCTTTGCCTATGTCGGTTCAGTCCGCGACAAACCCATCGTGCGCTGTGTCTACCAAACCGATGTCACCCAGAACCAGTTTCTGCAGAAAGGTGTAGCCGGTGCCGCACCGAACAGCAGTTCCGGCGTAACCCCAGAAGCCGACCAGTTCTGATGGCCCCCCTGGGGGAGGCAGCGCCTGGGAATCATCCCCCAGGCGCCACGGTTGCTTCAGCCCGAGCCTGGCCTTGGCGCAGGGGGCTCTCGGGGCTGGCGAAAACGGGCAGCACCTCACGCCGGAAGGCCTCGGCCGCCCTGGAGCAATAACGGGCCGGATGGGTTATCAGCTTCAACTGGCGGCGCACCAGCAGATCGGCCAGGGGAGGACGGTGCAGGGT